>NZ_JAGGQN010000009.1:0-156993 GCF_018613275.1 Bacillus sp. ISL-4 | reverse complement strand
CGCCTCCTCCTACTCGATTGTTCGTACCTGAATTTAATAGCTAAGTGATTTAAACAAGAAGAAGTCGCGATTTACAATGGAAGCTCGTATGAATTGGAATATAAGTGTTTACCATTCACCATCGATCACTAGCAACGAATAGCCAGCATGTTTCGGGTGGGGGCAAATGGACTTGTTTAAGGTTAGACAAACATTGTCATTTCCATGGTACCTATTTATTCATTAAGTCCTCACAGTACTCCCGGATCAACGCTGAGGCTTTCGTTTGGCTGATAGAGAGGTCCTTCGCGACTTTCCTTGATGATTTATATGTTTGGTAAGATTTCCTGATCAATATCCGTTTTGTTTCATCAAGTGCTTTATCGAGAGAAGTGGGGAGATCAATCTGTGTGACCTTTTCAACGTTTTCGGTAATCATTTCTGGCAAGTCGGACATTAGGATAACGGAGTCACTTATTAAGACCAACCGTTCAATCAAGTTTTCGAGCTGGCGTACATTGCCTGGCCATGAATAATGAATTAATAGGTTCAAGCATTCTTCTGAAATGACTTTATTTTCATGATATCTTTCATTGAACTTATTTAAAAAATTGTACGTAAGGGGAATGATGTCCTCTTTACGTTCTCGCAATGGAGGCAATTGAATATCAATCACATTCAATCGGTAAAATAAATCTTCCCGGAATCTTTTATCATTGACCATTTCTATTAAGTTCTGGTTTGTTGCAGCGACGATGCGGATGTCGACTTTTTTCATTTCATTGCCGCCGACGGGAATGAATTGCTTGTCCTGGATTACTTGGAGAAGCTTTGCCTGCAGAGCGAGCGGTATTTCCCCAATTTCATCAAGAAAGACAGTGCCACCGTCTGCGGATTCAATCAATCCGCGTTTTCCGGTTTTGTTTGCACCGGTAAAAGCTCCTTTTGAATAGCCGAATAGTTCGGATTCGAGCAGTTCTTCCGGAATGGCTGCACAGTTGATCGTCAGGAAAGGTTTGCTTTTCCGCCTACTGATCCGGTGGATGAAATGGGCAAGCACTCCTTTTCCCGTTCCAGATTCCCCCTGGATCAAAATCGTGGAATCGGTCGGTGCCACCTTTTCACAAAAAGTGAGGATGCGGTTGATTTTACCGCTGTTAGTAATGAATCTCCCCGTTTCATCTTCGTCATGAGTTAATTTCGACTCACTACTTGCTTCATTCGCTTTTAACATTTTATACGTTTGGGTTTCTGTGGATGTAGTGACGACCAGTTCAATTTCCCCCGCATCATTTAAAATCGGAATCGCTGATGTCATCAATTCAGCCCCAATATATGTTTGTTGTTTCATGTAGCAAGGCTTTTTCCTTTTAAATACTTCAGGCACGATGGAGGGCGTCCAGTATCCTTTTTCAAATAAGTCCACATTATATTTGCCAATGACATCAGTAGGTTTCAGCCCATAATGGCGCTCACATGCCTTGTTGACGTAAAGAATCCGCTTTTCGCCGTCAAGGACGAAAATCTCATCTGAGGAATGATCAAGAATTTTTAATAGAGTTTGGAGCGTCATCTCGACACTTTCAGTAGAATCCGTACTTTTCATAGGGTAATCCTCTCTTTTCAAAAGGGAATGAGTGAATTCTGAATAAGATTTCATCAAATTTGAGTTAATTATAACTCGATGTGATAGCGTTTTCAAAACGAGTTCTAAATATTTTGTTTATTAAAGGCGTTTTCCGGGTTTGGCACGCATATTGCATTATATAAAATTATCAATTGCTGAAATTGACGAATGGTTAGGTTTGCATGTCAATAATTATTGCATGAATTGACATGTAAACATAGTGATTCCAGTTAATGGAATAAAATCAAGGTAGACATCTAGGGGGGAATGAGTTGGAAGAAAAGTATGAAGTCTCTGACATCACTATTATCGGGGGAGGACCGGTTGGTTTGTTCACCGCTTTTTATGCGGGGATGCGCCAAGCTTCAGTGAAAATTATCGAAAGTCTCCCTCAATTGGGAGGGCAGCTGTCTGCTTTGTATCCTGAAAAATACATTTATGATATTGCGGGTTTCCCGAAAATTCAGGCCCAAGAGCTCATCGATCGATTACTGGAACAAATGGGTCAATTCAAAACGGATATTTGTCTTAATCAATCTGTAGAGACCATTGTTCGTACTTCGGAGGGGATGTTTGCCATTACGACATCCGAAGAAACGCATTATACGAAAGCGATAATCATAACTGCTGGAAACGGGGCATTCCAGCCTCGGAAACTAAAAATTGAAGGTGAAAAAAGATTTGAAAGTGCCAACCTTCATTATTTCGTCCAGAATATGAGTCAATTCGCCGATAAGAAAGTGGTTGTGTTCGGTGGCGGTGATTCGGCGGTCGACTGGTCGCTAATGCTTGAACCGATAGCCGAAAAAGTGACACTCATTCACCGCAGGGATAAATTTCGTGCCCATGAACATAGTGTAGAGCGTTTGAAACAATCCAAGGTTGAGGTCTTGACTCCTTATCTCCCAGTCGAACTGATCGGGGATGAAAATATAGAAAAAGTGATTGTGACGGATACGAAGAGTGGAAAATTGTTTGAATTGGACGTCGATGACGTTCTTGTCAATTATGGATTCGTATCATCAATAGGGCCAATAAAGGGTTGGGGTTTTGAAATTGAAAACAATTCAATCGTTGTCAATTCTAAAATGGAAACGAATATCAAAGGCATATTTGCAGCAGGAGATATTTGCACGTACGAAGGTAAGGTGAAGCTGATTGCTAGCGGGTTCGGTGAAGCTCCAACAGCAGTGAGTAATGCAAAAGTTCATATCGACCCAAGTGCGAAAGTTCAGCCGCTGCACAGCACAAGCACAATGGGAGGAAAAGAGAAAAGTACAGCGTCCGTTTAATTATGTAAAAAGGGGGGGAAACCACATGGCTACATACACAATAGTTGATCAGGAGACATGTATCGCTTGCGGGGCATGTGGAGCGACTGCACCGGAGATTTTCGATTATAACGATGAAGGAATCGCTTTTTCAATCCTGGATGCCAACACAGGAATATCTGAAGTATCCGAAGATCTGGAGGAGGACTTGGAAGATGCTTTTGATGGTTGTCCGACAGATTCGATTAAGTTGGCGACGGAACCTTTCGCCAATATACCAGTGTCAGCCGGTTGAAGCGGAAGGTCGGATCAATTAAAAAATATCAAATTTTAATAGCTAGTATGGCAGGGATGCTAGTAATCATTTTTTAGGGGGAAATGAATGATGGCTTATAACAAGGTGGAAAATGTAACAAATCGTACATTTGAAAGAACATTGACATATGACAAATACACGGATCCGAAAGTTCTCGAAAAGGAAATCGATCTAGTATTCTCTAAATCTTGGCAGCTTGTGGGTCATGTCAGCCAATTGGAAAAAGTGGGATCATTCTTTACGACAGAAGTAGCCAACGAGCCGATCATAGTGAACCGCGGCCAGGATGAGGTGATTCGCGCTTTTTATAACGTTTGTCCGCATCGTGCCACTAAGCTTGAAAAAAGTGAATCAGGCAAGAAGAAAATTTTACAATGCAGTTATCATGGTTGGACATTCAAATTGGATGGGAAATTGAACAAAGCGCCGAATTTTAAAGGAGAAGATGAAGCCTGTGTACAAGATGCCTGTTTACGCTCCGTTCGCATGGAAATCTTGGAATCTTTAATTTTTGTAAACTTGGATGATAATGCAAAACCGCTAAGTGAATCCTACGGCGATTTCTTTGACCGTTTAAGTAAATATCCGTTTTTAAGTGAGCTAAAAAGAACAAGTCAAAAAACGAGGGTGATTAAGGCAAACTGGAAAGCGTTTATAGATAACTATTTAGAATGTGACCATTGCCATGTAGCACATCCAAGCTTTGTTGCAGCGCTCGATATGGATGATTACCAAATCATTACCTGCGATAACTATTCACTGCAGGGTTCGATCGTTAAACCGGATAAAAATTACGGAACGGTCGATTTAAATCAGGCGGAAATGCAGGGTGGATCCTTTTTCTGGCTGTGGCCTAACTTGATGTTGACCATTTATCCAGGTCCCGGAAATATGGCAACCATTCAAATGGTTCCGATTGATCACGAAACGACTTTGGCTGTCTACACATATTATTTCCGCGATGAGAATTTGACTCAGGAAGAGAAAGATCTTGTTACGTTTGCCGAACAAGTCCGACAAGAGGATGTGGAACTTGTAGAGCTGGAACAAATCGGTTTCCGCTCCCGTGCCTTTAACAAAGGTAGATATTCTTCTTCGGAAAAAGCAATTGTTCAATTTCATGAAATGGTATTGGAGGCCCTAAATGAGTAAATTAGTGAATCAATTTAAATCGATGAAACAATATCTGATGATCAATGGCGAAAAAGTCGAAACGGAAAGCTATGCCCCGCTATATTCCCCTTTTTCCGGGGAAGAAATCGCCCAAATTGCCATGGCGGATAAAGTGCTGACCGAAAAGGCGATTGCAGCCGCCTACAATGCTCGCGAAGTCATGGCAAAAATGCCAGCTTATCAAAGGGCGGATATATTGGAGAAGGCTGTCGCGTTATTAATAGAGAATGCGGAAGAAGCGGCAGAAATCATTTCCCGTGAATCAGCCAAACCGATCATGTTCGCAAAAGCGGAAGTTGGAAGGACCATCGAAACGTATAAGTTCTCGGCTGAAGAGGCTAAGAGGATTCACGGTGAAACAATTCCTTTTGATGCAGCCATAGGCGGTGTTGGTCGAATTGGTTACACGTTAAGAGAGCCGATCGGGGTCATTGGTGCCATCACCCCATTTAACTTCCCGATGAATTTAGTGGCTCATAAAGTCGGACCGGCAATAGCTGCAGGGAACACCATTGTTTTGAAACCTGCTTCGCAAACTCCGCTGTCCGCACTTTTCATCGCAGAAATTTTTGAAAAAGCGGGTCTGCCGGCTGGCGTATTAAATGTAGTGACAGGTCCGGGCGGCACTGTCGGAGAAGCGATTGTAGAAAACGATCGGGTGAGCATGATCACATTCACGGGCAGCCCAAGCGTTGGAATCGGAATCCGCAACAAAGCTGGTCTGAAAAAGACCACACTTGAACTTGGCTCGAACTCGGCTTTAATCATTGATAAAGATATAGATATCGATAAAATTATCGATCGTTGCATCATGGGTGCCTTCTCTAATCAGGGGCAAGTCTGTATTTCTTTGCAACGTGTATATGCACATGAAGAAGTGTATGAAGTGTTTGTCGAAAAATTCACTGCTGCGGCCAAAAAACTTAGAATTGGCGATCCATTGGATCCGGATACCTATATTTCCGCCCTAATCTCCAAAGGGGAAGCGGCACGTGTATTGGGCTGGATTGAGGAAACTAAAGGCAGTAGGGCAACGATTGCAGCAGGGGGGAAATTGCAAGGTGACATTCTTGAGCCGACAATTATTACAGATGCGGATCATACGCTAAAAGTTTCATGCCAGGAAGCATTTGCTCCGGTTGTCATTGTAAATAAAGTGGGTTCAGTGAAGGAAGCGATTGATCAAGTGAATGATTCCCGCTTTGGCTTGCAGGCCGGGATATACACAAACAATGTGAAAAACGCACTGTACGCATCACGGGAATTGCATGTAGGCGGTGTGATCATCAATGATGTGCCGACCTATCGTGTCGATCAAATGCCATACGGCGGAGTCAAAGAAAGCGGGACTGGTCGTGAAGGCATTAAATACGCTGTGGAAGAAATGACCGAAATGAAATTGATCGTTTGGAACCAAGACTGAAAATCGAGGAGATCATTTATGAAACAATTCAAAATTGCGGTCATCGCAGGAGATGGCATTGGCCCTGAAGTGATTAATGAAGGCATAAAAGTATTAAAAAAAGTGGCTGAACTGGATTCAGGTTTTCAATTGGATTTCACATACTTCCCATGGGGCTGCGAATTTTATGCCGAAAATGGTAGAATGATGGATGATGATGGGATCGAAAAGCTGAAAGCGTTTGACGCGATTTATTTGGGAGCGGTCGGGTTTCCGGGCGTTCCAGACCATATTTCACTATGGGAGCTATTATTGAAAATCCGTAAAAGTTTTGATCAGTATGTCAATATCCGGCCCGTGACATTATTAAAAGGGGCTCACTTGCCTCTTGTTGATGTGAAACGTGAAGATATTGATATGCTGTTTATCCGCGAAAACAGTGAAGGTGAGTATTCTGGTGCAGGAGATTGGCTGTTTAAAGGGCAGGAACATGAAGTTGTTCTGCAAAACGGTGTGTTTTCCCGTAAAGGGACGGAAAGGATCATCCGATATGCTTTTGAAATCGCGAAAAAAGAAGGTAGATCGCTCACGAGCATTTCTAAAGCCAACGCCCTGAATTATTCGATGGTTTTCTGGGATCAAGTATTCGAAGAGGTCAGCAGGGAATATCCCGAAGTCGAAACGGCTTCATATCTTGTCGACGCAGCGGCAATGCTGATGATCAAAGACCCGAAGCGCTTTCAGGTCGTTGTCACTTCGAACCTGTTCGGTGATATTTTAACAGACTTAGGAGCAGCGCTTGCTGGAGGAATCGGCCTTGCTGCCGGTGCCAACATTAATCCTGAAAGGGAATTTCCATCGATGTTCGAACCAATTCACGGCTCAGCTCCTGACATTGCAGGCAGGGGTATCGGAAATCCGCTTGCCTCCATTTGGTCAGCAAGCCAAATGCTCGACTTTTTTGGCTATGAATCACATGGTAAGGTTGTTCTTGATGCGATTGAGCAACTGTTGCTGGAAGCCCGGGTGTTCACACCCGATATGAATGGCACGGCATCCACTTCCGAAGTGGGGGACCGGGTAACGGATATCATCGAGTCAATCATTTTATCCAAGGTCTGACGTGAATTGATAAAGGATCATTCAATATACTTGAATGGTCATCGGAATATAATGATGCATCCAAGTGTTAAGCCAATCGTTTAAAAAAGGAAGAGGCCAAGGCTTGGAAAGAAAAGCACTTGGTCTCTTTGTTTTTACGAAAGGAACACGGAATGGGGATCATTAATACAAAGTCAAAAGTAACTTAAAAACAATGGTATAGCTAAGAGGAGCGGTCATGATGAAAAAAGTTGAAATAGTTGTCGAAAAAAATGTGCCATGCACGATGAGGGACGGCACCGTACTTTATGCGGATGTATACAGACCTAATTTGCCTGGTCATTTTCCGGTGTTATTGACCAGGCTTCCGTACAGTAAGGACTTACCGCTCTATTCACATCGTTATTTGGACACCCATCGTCTTGTTGAAAATGGGTTCGTTGTCATCATACAGGATGTGAGAGGACGATTTCAGTCAGAAGGAGAATTCCGGCCATTCAGCCAGGAAGCAGATGATGGATACGACACAGTGGAATGGGTTGCTTCACTCTCGTATTCCACGGGAAAAGTGGGCATGTTTGGCCTATCCTATTATGGATACACGCAGCTGCTTGCAGCAGAAAAAAAACCTCCACACTTAATCGCCATTTTTCCAGCAATGACGCTGTATGACCAAAGAAATGGAACGGTTTATCGTAATGGGGCTTTTGCTCTCGGCCTTTTTGAAACGTGGACATTGGAATCGATTGTGCCTGATTTGCTGAAGCGGAAGTATGAAAAAAATAAGGAAATGACTTCAGAATTTCGAATGCTTGCTGACTCCCTCAACAATATTGAGGAATTGTATGCATATGCACCTATTAATGATTGGCCGCCATTAAAGGTTCTGGACGAAGATAACTTTTTCTTTGAACATTTGAATCACCCAATCGAAGACGAAACTTATTGGCAGAATTCAAGTATTACTGGGAGATTTGATAGGATACAGCTTCCTGCTTTTCATTTGGGCGGTTGGTATGATTGTTTTATCGGCCCTACTCTGGAAAATTACGTGGAAATGAACAAGGTGAATGGCCAACTAAGCAATACTCAAAAACTAATTGTTGGTCCATGGAGCCATGGCCTTTTTTCCTCGGTCCAGGGTGAATGCTCTTTTGGAGTGCACGCGTCCGGGGATTGGATTAACCTTGAAGAAGATATTACCACCCTTCATATTCGCTGGTTTAATCACTGGCTAAAAGGCATCGAAAATGGTATTGAGAAGGAAGCGCCCGTTAAAATATTTGTGATGGGGATTAATGTATGGCGTGATGAAATGGAATGGCCACTTGAACGGACTGAATATACGAGTTATTATTTGCACAGTAATGGAAAAGCGAATACGAAAACAGGTGATGGGCGCTTAAGCAGAAATGAGCAGGAGGGTGTAAAGACGGATTCATATATATATGATCCCCAAAACCCTGTACCGACAAAGGGTGGAGCTACACTTTTTTCCGGCCCACTTACAATGGGGCCATATGATCAGAGTGAAATCGAAAAGCGGAACGACGTGCTTGTTTATACTTCTGAGCCATTGAAAGAAGCACTTGAAGTAACAGGTCCGGTTAAAGTGAAGTTGTTTGCATCAACTGATGCAGCGGACACTGATTTTACTGCAAAGCTTGTGGATGAATCACCGGATGGCACAGCGCTTATTTTAACCGAGGGAATTGTCAACGCAAAATACCGGAACGGCAATCGTGCTGAAAAAGAACTGGATGGGGGAATCGTTGAGTACGAAATTAACTTGTGGGCTACAAGCAATGTATTTCTTCCAGGTCATCGAATCTTGCTTGAAATTTCATCAAGCAGTTTCCCACAATATGCACCCAACCCGAATACAGGGAAATCAATGATTGTAAGCAGTGAAACAAAAACGGCCAGACAAACGATTTATCATAGCAGGGAATTTCCTTCTCACATTCTATTGCCAATCATTCCTACAAGTGAAAAATGATTATAAATGCAGGGAGGAGACTTCCTTATGTTTTGTTTTCAACATTGTCACCTGTTTAATGAGTTAAAAACAGTTCAGGTGAGGTGATTAAAACTCAGGAAACAGATGATCAATATTAAAAAAAATTTTTTAAGGCCATCGGGATTCTTAAATCACTAGTATTAATAAGGTTATAGGGTGAATGGTTATGAATAAAAGCGATTGGCATAACTCTTGCAAATAATAAAAGGAAGGGGGGATAAGTTCATCCAATATAATAGATTCCAGGCATAAGGAAATGACATAACAGATGAGGCATAATTTTGTCTCTTATGCTATATGTAAGCCAAGGAAAAGGTGATTACACTGGAATCCGACCTGCAACCTTAATTAGAGAGAAAATGATAATAGTAGTTTGAAAATTTGTAATATTGGTTTTTTTGAGGTTAGTAGTGAAGCTACTGCCATTGTGAAGGTGGTTAAGGAACAAGGTGCATAACCCATTTTTTTAAGCGCTTTCACAGTCGTTTCATTAACAGATTTATTAAGAGGGGGACTTCAATTTGAAGAAAATCATTGTGCTGCTCAGCGTCATACCCGCGATTGGCTCATTATCCGTGATTAACCGTGTGGAGCCATATATATTCGGTTTGCCTTTCATTATCTTTTGGTCCACAGCCTGGCTTATTTTGACATCCATCTGCCTTTATATTAGCAGTATGATCTGTGATAGACAGGAGGAGAATAAATGAACAGTTCCATATTAATCATCATCATGACTCTTGTTTTGGCTTTTTACTTAGGTATCCGCGCAAGAAAGGGGCGCGAAATGAAGCTTGACCAGTGGGCAGTCGGGGGGAGGAACTTCGGTTCTTTAATCATGTTCGTTCTGATGGCAGGAGAGATGTTTTCGACTTTTGTGTTTCTTGGCGCCAGCGGAGCGGCATACCGTATGGGCGGTCCCACTATCTATATATTTTGCGCTCTTACTTACATCGTTCCTTTCTGGATTTTACCCCCTATTTGGCGCTATGCGAAAAAACATAATGTGCTGACGCAATCTGACTTTTTTACAAAAAAGTATAATAGTAAGCCATTGGGACTTCTGGTTGCTGTTATTGGGGTCCTATCTATGATTCCCTATATCGTATTACAATTAAAAGGCTTTCAAATCATCGTTTCCGAAGCATCATATGGATTGATTCCCCCAACGGTTGCTGTTTGGATCGGAATGCTCTGCGTAACTGTTTTTGTATATGTGTCAGGTATTCACGGTTCGGCTTGGACGGCAGTATTGAAAGATATCCTCATTCTTGTCGTAATTGTGTTTCTGGGCATTTATTTGCCAATACATTACTTCGGTGGAATACAACCAATGTTCGAAACTCTAGAAGCAACAAAACCGGGATTCTTATTGCTTCCGGATGAAGGGTTTAGCATCTCTTGGTATATTTCCCTTTGCCTGACCATCGCATTGGGCCAATATATGTGGCCGCATTGCTTTGGAGCGAGTTTATCTTCCCAAAACGAATCAGCTCTCAGGAAAAACTCTGCCATTTTACCTCTGTATCAAATCATTCTGGTCTTCATTCTTTTTATCGGTTTTACGGCGGTTTTGCAGATACCGAATCTACAAGGCGGAGATACGGACCTTGCCTTATTTAAAATCGCGAAAGATGCTTTCCCGCCCTGGATTGTTGGCGTTGTCGGAGCAGCAGGCATGCTTGCAGCCCTTGTACCATGCTCGATGTTAATTTTGACGGCAGCCACGATTTTATCAAAGAATATTTATAAAGCTGTTAAGCCTGACACATCGAATGAACAGCTTGCCAAACTAACCCGTATATTTGTTCCAATCGTATCATTGGTATCCTTAATCTTTACATTCTATGGAGGTAATACGATGATTGCGTTACTGACCATGGCTTACAGTTTTGTCCTGCAACTTTTCCCTCCTTTAGTATTCAGCTTGTTTAAGAGAAACCCGGTAAGTAAAGCGGGGGCCTCTGCAGGAATGATTTTAGGGGTGGTGTTAGTCGCTTACTTTACTTTGGCAGAGGCAACAATGGCCACTTTATTACCGAAGGCACCCCATTTCATACAGGATCTTGATATAGGAATCGTCGCCATTACCTTTAACCTTATCGTCATGCTGGCTGTCAGTGCTTTCACAAGAAAAGACCAACAAATGATTCAGGAAGAAGAGCCGGTTAAACGAATAATCACTTCTTGATCAAAGGAAGCGTGGTATATTAGAAACCATCCTATTCGCATTATCTTCTATAACTATCTATAAAGAACTGAGTGCATCTTCTATAAAGAACCATACAAAAAAGGATAGCCTTTGAAGCTATCCTTTTTGTAGTTTTCCAAGCTTGCAGTATATATTTTCCGTTAATTTACATTAATAATACGTAATTAAAGGAAATGTGTTAAGTTGGACTAAAATGATTATGGAGGCAACGATGAAATACGAGATTATCTTATTTGATGTTGATGATACATTGCTAGACTTTGGGATATCGGAAAAAAAAGCACTGCATGAAGTATTCTTGGAGTTCGGTTTGCCCACAGGGGCGGAGGATTATGCGGGATGCTATCAAGAAATCAGTCAGGTATTATGGAGGGATTTGGAACAGGGGCTTATTGATTTAACAAATCTGGGAGTGGAAAGGTTCAAGCGATTGTTCCTGAAGCATGGGCTTGATATCGATGCAGATGCGTTCAGCGGTGCGTACCTTGGACATTTGGGAAAGGAAATACATCTTCTGCCCGGTGCTTTAGAGGTTTGCGAGAAGCTTGGAGGATGCCGGCTGGCTATTATAACAAATGGCTTCACGACAGTGCAGACAGCAAGAATCGGGGGATCACCCCTTTGCAATACCTTTGAGATTTTGATAATTTCTCAAGAGGCTGGGTTTCAGAAGCCTGATAGAGGGATTTTTGATTATGCATTTTCCAAGTTAAAGATCACGGATATATCGAAAGCGTTGATGGTGGGTGACTCCTTGACATCAGATATACAGGGCGGTTTGAATTATGGAATGGATACATGCTGGTACAATCCCCACCAAAAGGATAATAATCTGGGAATCAAGCCTACATATGAAATCCAGACGCTCTCTGATCTTTTGGAGATTGTAGGAAGCAAGGAAGTATAGTGAGGTATATGCATTCAAAATAACAGAGGCCGCTCGTCCGTGATAAGACGTGCAGCCTCTGTTATTACTTATGCCAGAGATTTTATAATCAGTTCAAATCCAGCTCATGTTGTTTGAGTGTTTGATCCTTTTCCATCCTTCTGCTGAAATGCGGTGATAATATACAAAGCGCCAGGGAAATTGCGAGACCTGCCATCATGAATCCGCCAAATACCAAAGGGGATGGGCCATATGATTCAGCCATGGCAGTCCAGATGAGCGGACCGAAACCTGCAATGGCTGCCGCGACCTGATAACCGACAGATAATCCAGTATAACGGACCTTGGCTGGAAAGAGCTCTGAGAATAATGTCCCTTGTGTAGAAAAAATGGCTCCCCAGATGACGCCGAGTACAACTGCCTGCATAATGTAGAACCAGCCGACCCCACGCCCAATCATTGTGAAATATGGGATGGCCAAGACGAAAAGGAGAATCAGGCCCCCAAAATAGATGACTTTTCGATTGATGAAATCTGAAATGTAACCAATGACAGGAATGGTAATTAGCATTGTAGCGCAGCCAATCGTTAAACCGGTAAGGGCTGAATCTTTGGAATAACCAAAATACAGTGTAGTAAAGACGAGAACATAGGACATGATGAATACATTGAAGAACCCGTCCCCAATTTTTAGTCCGATCACTTGCAGTACACTTCTCCAATCGTGTTTCAACGTTTCAATAATGGGAACCTTCGCAAGATCACCGCTATCTTTCTGCTGCTGGAACTCCGTCGTTTCTTCAATGCCACTCCTAACCCAGATTGCCAATGCGATCAGTACACCGCTTAAAAGGAATGGAATCCGCCAACCCCAAGCTAAAAATTGGGCATCGGTTGTTAATGAACTGATAAGGGTTAGGCTGAATGAACCAGCAACCAAACCGATGGGGACCCCTAGTTGGGGAATGGATCCATATAACCCACGGACACCCTTTGGAGCAGATTCCGTTGCCAATAGGATGGCTCCGCCCCATTCGCCCCCCAAGGAAATTCCTTGAATCAACCTCAGCACCACCAAGATGGCGGGAGCGGCCAACCCAACCTGGGCATATGTGGGCAGAACACCGATAAGCATTGAACTCCCTCCCATACCAATAAGGGTGAACATGAGTGCTGCCTTCCGTCCGATGCGATCACCCATATGGCCGAATAGGATACTTCCGATTGGACGGGCAGCGTAACCAGCCCCGAAAGTGACAAAGGCGAGAAGAAGTGAAATCGCAGGATCATGATTGGGAAAGAATAGAGTTGTAAAAACTAGGCCTGTTGCTGTCCCGTATAAATAGAAATCATACCACTCAATAACGGAACCAGCTAAACTAGCGAAAAGAACGCGACTTTTTTTCATGGAAATGCTCCTTTAATGCGTAGTATTTTATCAAAATTGTTCACAGCAAAAGATAAAGCAGAAATGAACAAAAATGATGGTTAAAGAATATAAGTAAAAAACTGGATTATTTAGATTATTTTAGAGTGCTTATCCATATCGGTCAATATATTTCTGATTTTTCTGAAAAAAATGAAGCGGATAACTTAGCTCTCATCACCTGTATTGGAATATAATTCATTCTAAAGTAATGGAAATAACGATTTGATCTTCCGGGATAAAATGAAAAAGTTTTAACTAAGGAGGAGAATTAAACTCAAAACATTTAGAATTTTTTATGTATAGATGAGTGGCAAAGTGGAAATCATGTGGATAAGGAAATGAAAAAGAGGAAAGGATAAGATTTCAAGAAATAATAATAATCTCTAAGTTATTTAGTATAATAGAAAAAAGGTTAAGGAGTTGGTTTCGTATGGAGAAGCAATTGCCAGGAACATCGCTTGAACCTGAAGAGATGGCTGAAATGGTTTTAAAAAAGGCCCTTAGTGATTACCGGAGAGCACAAATCGAAAAAGAAATCGATGACTCATTAAGAAATCGAGATAAGGAAGAGTTCCTTCGATTAACTGAAATATTGAAGGGCATTTCATGAAATTTCATACACTGTGAACAAGACAAGTAGTAATGATATTGAAAGTGAACCTAAAAGCCAGCACAGCTTGATAATTTAAATATGATGAAGATGAAGCTTTATATAACTGGAACATTCTAATTAAATCGCAATCTATAGTATTATAATATTTTACATTGTAAGCGCTTTCTTGTATAATCAAATAAAGAAAACGATGGAGAGTAGATGTAAGTGGACTAATGGCTGGATACACAGTTATTAGTGGCTGAAATGTTCATGCACCGGGATAATGACTAAAAGGGGGAAAAAGATATGAAAAAGGATGGAGTGTCGTTAATTGAATTTGTTCAGGACGATCGATTTGAACTGAGCTCCTACATTACTTCTTTATTTAACAAACTGAATGACTATGTTCCCAAAAGTCTTAAAGATAAAAGGTGAATGACAATAAAAAATGGGTCAGGAAGATCTGCATGACTTTCTGATTCATTTTTATTTTGTTTTTGGGATATAGAGTTCCGAGGCCCCAAGTCAAAGACACAATAATTGACAATGAGAATCGTTATCGACTAAAATGATTCATTATATAGCATATCGATTGGAGTTGTTCTTATTGTTCGTTCAGATGAGAAAAATGGTTGTAAAAGAAGGAAATGCAGAACAAGTAGTAAAACGGTTCAGTGGGGAAGGGATCATTGAAAAGCAGGAGGGGTTCATCGATTTAAGTGCGATGGTGAAAAAAGTGCGACGCGGCGATGAAGAGGTCATCATTATGATCAATTGGGAGTCGGAGGCGCATTGGAAGCAGTGGGAAAAGAGTGAAGCACATATCGCAGGCCATAAAGCAAACCTTGGGAAACCAAAGCCTGAATATATCGTCAGTTCGGAAGGATCATTATATGAAGTGAAGGCTATTAAAAAGGCAGTGAAATAACGGACTAGCCTTTTTTTAGATTCCGTACATTAAAGTTAACATACTGGGTGGAATATCCCATTTCTCAACTTTCGCGTCGCATAGGGATACGGAATGGTGGCCGTTCACATACAATAGCTTACCTTCACTAAAATTCAGGCTCCCATTGGGTGCCTTTTTTTGTTGATTGAATCATCTCAACATAGGTTTATGTTATTCCTATTCTATTGATATAGTAAAATATTTTTTTAGAATGGTGTCTTTGATGGGAAAGTGAAGAGTGGGAGAGCAGGAAGGTCGTTTAGTATGTTAATATTTATGAACTAATAAGGGGGTTAGTTCTGAGGAAGGCTAGGATTCCTAAGATAAAATCAATTAAGTTTAGAAATATTAATATTTAAAAATACCATTAAGATGTGTTTAAAGTAGTGGTTAGTTTATCTGAAACCAAGACCGGTCCCAGCTGGGATTTCGATTACGACGAAGAAGCAAATTCAATGGAAATGCTTTTAACTAAATATTCAAGCCCATTTCCATATCCATCAATGTGTTGAAGTGCGGAGAAGAGAGAATATTATAAAAAATCCAAAAAAAGTGTTTACAGGGAAAAAATTTCATTGTAGTATTTCCTTATAAAGTAAATGAAATCGATTTCATCCAGGGTCGCGATTATGGACAAGCTTTAATCAGAACTGGAATAGGCATGAACTATTTCAAGTTTAAGGATGATTAGATAGTATTGCGCCGGGATAGGTGTTCACATTTTTCTTCAGGGTGAACTCTTTAAAGGAATGAAATCGATTTCATTACCAGATTAACAGGCTTTGATATTTGGATTGAGCTAGAAATCCAATTGATTGATCCTAGAAAGAAACATGGATGGATTTTTTTTATAGTCAAATGAAATCGATTTCATTTGACGACGCTTGATGATCAACAAAACACTTTATTTTTTAGGAGGAAAAAACATGTCTTCAGTAACACATGAGGTGAAAAAATTAAAAAACTATATAAATGGTAAGTGGATTGAGTCCACTTCACAGGAAACGGAAATTGTGTTCAACCCTGCAACTGGTGAGGCGATTGCCGAGGTGCCACTTTCAACTAGGGAAGATGTGGATCGTGCGGTTCAAGTGGCGGATGAGGCTTTTAAAAAGTGGTCGCAGGTCGCTGTCCCGAAACGGGCTCGAATATTGTTCAAATATCAGCAGCTCCTTGTAGAAAATTGGGAAGAACTTGCTAAACTGGTCACTATCGAAAATGGTAAAAGCCTATCGGAATCTATTGGTGAAGTACAGCGGGGCATCGAGTGTGTCGAGTTTGCGGCGGGTGCACCTACGCTGATGATGGGCAAGCAGCTTCCGGATATCGCGACAAATATTGAATCGGGTATGTACCGTTACCCAATCGGTGTAATCGGCGGCATCACCCCATTTAACTTTCCGATGATGGTCCCTTGCTGGATGTTCCCGCTTGCGATCGCATGTGGCAATACATTCGTGTTAAAGCCATCTGAACGTACTCCATTGCTTGCAGCACGCATTGTTGAACTGTTTGAGGAAGCAGGTCTTCCTAAAGGAGTACTGAACATTGTTAATGGAGCACATGATGTGGTTAATGGGCTTCTGGAGCATAAAGATGTGAAAGCTATTTCTTTCGTCGGTTCACAGCCAGTTGCAGAATATGTGTATAAAACAGGCACGGCTAACTTGAAGCGCGTCCAGGCTCTTGCGGGAGCGAAGAATCACTCGATTGTCTTGAAAGATGCAAATCTTGATATGACAGCCAAGGAAATAACAAGTGCGGCTTTTGGGTCTGCCGGTGAACGTTGCATGGCCGCTGCGGTTGTTGTCGTAGAAGAAAGTGTAGCGGACGAGCTAGTTGGAAAATTGAAACAGGCAGCAGATGCCATTACGATCGGTAATGGTCTGGATGACGGTGTTTTTCTTGGTCCGGTGATCCGGGAAGGAGCTAAAAAGAGGACCATCGATTACATCGAATCAGGTATAGCTCAAGGTGCGACACTTGTACGTGATGGCCGTAAAGATGAGGCAGCAAGCGGCAATGGATATTACCTAGGGGCTACGATTTTTGATCATGTGACACAGGAAATGAAAATCTGGCAAGATGAAATTTTTGCACCAGTGCTCTCCGTTGTCCGTGCCAAAGATTTAACGGAAGCCGTTGAGATTGCAAATGCTTCAGCACTGGCTAACGGGGCTTGCCTTTATACGGACAGTGCTGCTGATGTACGCCAATTCCGTGAAACGATACATGCCGGGATGTTGGGCATTAACGTGGGTGTTCCAGCACCTATGGCATTCTTCCCATTCTCTGGATATAAAGATTCATTCTATGGTGATCTTCATGCAAATGGAACCGACGGTGTGGAGTTCTATACACGTAAAAAAATGGTGACTGCACGCTACGTCAAATAAGTGAAACGAAAAAGACTTTGCAAGATGGCCCGTTTGGATACGGGCCGGATTTTTTGAAAACCAAGGAGGTACATATGAGTAAACTGCTTCAAAAACCGGTAAAAAAAGAGGTAGCTGAAGGTGTTACAGTCGTTCAAGCAGTAACGAAAGGAAATTCTCCTTTAGAATTTGTTGAATTCAAAATAGTGGAGTTGGCTCCTTGTGCTGAATATTCTGAATTGCTGAATAAAACGGAATGCTGCATTGTCGCTCTTACGGGAAAAATCAATGTGGCTGTAGGCGAAAATGTATACCATGATTTAGGCACACGCGATAGTGTATTTGATAAAGTGCCGACTGATAGCATTTACGTGTCAAATGATAGAGGCTTTAAATTGGAAGCGATAACCAAGGCCAGAGTGGCGCTTTGTTATTCGCCTTCTGATAAGCAACTTCCGACTAAATGGATTAAAGCGGGGGATGTTGACGTGGAACATAGGGGCATTTTGAGCAATAAGCGGATGGTGCATAATATATTACCGGATTCAGCTCCGTATGCGAATAGCCTTCTGGTGGTTGAAGTATATACAGAAAGCGGAAACTGGTCGAGCTATCCTCCGCATAAACATGATCAGGATAACTTACCAAATGAGTCGTTATTGGAAGAGTCCTATTATCATGAAATGAACCCGCCTCAAGGATTCGTTTTTCAGCGAGTATATACAGATGACCGTTCGATTGATGAGACCATGTCGGTTGAAAACGGCGATGTCGTACTTGTACCGGCCGGTTATCATCCGGTAGGCGTGCCTGACGGTTATGAATCCTATTATTTGAATGTTATGGCCGGTCCGACAAGGACATGGAAATTTTTCAATGATCCCGATCACGAGTGGATCCTGAATCGTTAAAGGAAAAGGAGCTGTTAACCGGATGAACTATACATTTAATATCGATAAGGAATTTGACTTGATTGCCATTGGCCGTGCCTGCATCGACTTGAATGCCAATGAATATAACCGTCCGATGGAAGAGACCATGACATTCACAAAATACGTGGGCGGTTCACCTGCCAATGTTGCCATCGGAAGTGCAAAATTAGGCTTGAAAGTCGGATTCATCGGTAAGCTTGCAGATGATCAGCACGGCCGTTTCATCGAGAGTTATATGCGTGAGGCAGGTGTTGATACATCGAATATGGCAATCGATCAAGAAGGGCATAAAACGGGACTGGCCTTCACGGAAATTAAAAGTCCTGAAGAATGCAGTATCCTGATGTATCGGGATGATGTAGCTGACCTTCATTTAGCACCTTCGGAAGTGCATGAAGAATATATCAAAAAATCAAAGATTCTATTGGTTTCAGGAACGGCTTTAGCAAAAAGTCCATCACGTGAGGCGGTTTTAAAAGCCGTCAGCCTTGCGAAAAGAAATGATGTAAAAGTCATATTTGAATTGGATTACCGTCCCTACACATGGAATTCCATTGAAGAAACCTCCGTTTACTATTCGTTAGTCGCAGAGCAATCAGACATTTTGATTGGCACTCGTGATGAATATGATGTAATGGAAAATACCGAAAAAGGTACGAATGAAAGGACCGTCCGTTACTTGTTTGAACATTCCGCAGACCTGGTCGTCATCAAACACGGCGTCGAGGGTTCATATGCCTATGCCAAATCAGGAGAAGTATATAAAGCGAAGTCCTATAAAACGAAAGTATTGAAAACATTCGGCGCAGGGGATTCATATGCTTCCGCTTTCTTATATGCGTTAGTGCGCGGCAAAGGGATTGAAAGCGCTTTGAAGTTTGGCAGTGCTTCCGCTTCCATAGTTGTAAGCAAGCACAGTTCATCTGAGGCGATGCCTGCTGCAGAAGAAATCGAGGATTTAATTGCTGAACGCGTGTAAGGAATTTATCTACATAGAGGGGTGAACAGAAGATGGGAACAGTGAGGTTGACTACAGCCCAGGCTTTGATCAAGTTTTTAAATCAGCAGTACATTCATGTTGATGGTGAAGAGTCTCCGTTTGTAGAAGGGATATTTAATGTATTCGGCCATGGGAATGTCGTTGGAATTGGTCAGGCACTCGAACAGGACGCTGGCCACTTGAAAGTGATTCAAGGAAAGAATGAGCAAGGGATGGCACACGCAGCAATCGCCTACAGCCGGGAAATGCTACGAAGGAAAATTTATGCCGTCACTACATCTGCCGGGCCAGGCTCGGCAAACTTGATAGCTGCGGCGGGGACGGCACTTGCCAACAATATCCCTGTCCTCTTACTTCCTGCTGATACATTTGCGACACGTCAGCCGGATCCGGTTCTTCAGCAACTTGAGCATGAGCATAGTACGGCCATCACAACTAATGACGCTTTTCTGGCAGTATCAAGATATTGGGATCGCGTCACTCGCCCTGAGCAGCTCATGTCCAGTCTGATCCGGGCCTTCGAGGTGATGACCAATCCCGGGAAAGCCGGGCCAGCGACGATATGCATCTCACAGGACGTAGAAGGGGAAGCATTCGATTTCGATGAACATTTTTTTGAAAAACGCGTCCATTATTTAGATCGGAAAATTCCGGTAGAACGGGAACTGCAAGGAGCTGCCGAGAGAATTAGAGCAAGTAAGAAGCCGATCATCATCGTCGGTGGCGGAGCAAGATATTCCGGAGCTCGGGATATTTTGATGAAGCTGGCAGAAAAGCATAACATTCCACTTGTGGAAACACAGGCAGGTAAATCGACGGTGGAATCATCTTTTCCTAAGAATTTGGGCGGAGTCGGCATTCTCGGTACGATGGCTGCCAATAAGGCTGCCCGCCAGGCAGATCTCGTAATTGGTGTCGGGACCCGCTATACGGACTTTACGACGTCTTCCAAAACTGCATTTGATTTTGAAAGGACAAGGTTTTTGAACATTAACGTCAGCCGCCTTCAAACCTATAAATTAGATGGATTTCAGGTCGTCGCTGATGCAAAAGTGGCGCTTGAGAACCTTGAAGCGTTACTAGTAGGCTATGAAACCGAATATGGGGAGATGATTGGAGATTGGAAGGAGGAGTGGCTTTCCGAACGGACCCGTTTAAGTCAAGTCACTTTCAGCCGTGAAAATTTCATGCCTGAAATCAAAAGCCAGTTTTCACAGCAAGTCTTGAATGAATACTCGGATGCATTAAAAACTGAATTGGCCCAATCCACTGCGATGATCGCAATAAACGATACGGTCGATCAGGAAAGTGTGGTGGTCGGTTCAGCTGGATCACTTCCGGGTGACTTGCAGCGCCTCTGGCATTCAAGCGTGCCAAACACGTACCATCTTGAATATGGATTCTCCTGCATGGGGTATGAAATTGCAGGAACTTTAGGAGCTAAGCTTGCCCATCCAGACCGGGAAGTCTATGCAATGGTAGGGGACGGCAGTTTTCTGATGCTGCATTCGGAATTGATCACAGCCATCCAATATAATCATAAAATCAATATTTTATTGTTTGATAATTCTGGCTTTGGCTGCATCAACAATCTGCAAATGGAGAATGGCAGCGGAACATATTGCTGTGAGTTCAGAACACATGATAACCAAATCATGAATATTGATTACGCAAAAGTGGCGGAAGGGTACGGAGCCAAAACTTATCGGGCCAATACGGTCGATGAGCTGAAAGCTGCATTGGAGGATGCAAAGAAACAGTCGGCATCTACATTAATAGAAATGAAGGTTCTGCCGAAAACGATGACGGATGGTTATGACTCCTGGTGGAATGTTGGCGTGGCAGAGGTCTCTGAACGAGAAAGTATACAAAGGGCATATGAAGCGAGACAAGAGAAATTAAAAATGGCCAAACAATATTAAAAGGGGGAAGTCGGAAAATGCAGGAGATTTCGTGGGGGATTGCCCCAATTGGCTGGCGTAATGATGACATACCGGAAATCGGAGCTGAAAACACCTTATCCCACCTTTTAAGCGATATTGTCGTGGCAGGATTTCAGGGGACCGAAGTGGGAGGTTTCTTTCCGGAACCGGCGGTCCTGAATAAAGAGCTGCAGCTTCGGAACTTAAAAATAGCCGGTCAGTGGTTCAGCAGTTTCATCATCCGTGATGGCATCGAAATAGCAGAACGGGATTTCCATGAACATTGCAAATATTTACAGGCTGTCGATGGAGATGTAGCGGTAGTTTCCGAACAGACCTACAGTATCCAGGGCGGAAGGTACGATGTATTTAAGGAAAAGCCCCACTTTACTGAAGAAGAATGGGGAATGTTGTGTACGGGCCTGAATCGGCTCGGGGCTATTGCTGGACTTTACAACTTAAAACTGGTGTATCACCACCACATGGGGACAGGGGTCCAGACACTGAGTGAAATTGACCGCCTTATGGAAAATACCGAAAAGAAAGTGCATCTGTTATATGATACTGGACATATTTTTGTATCGGATGGCGATTGCATGTCCCTTCTGCAAAAGCATATCGACCGCATTGGGCACGTTCATTTCAAGGATGTGAGGAATAACGTGCTGGAGCAGTGCCGGAAAGAGGGGAAATCATTTCAAGAATCTTTTTTAGCCGGCATGTTCACGGTGCCTGGTGACGGCTGCATTGACTTTGTGGAGGCTTACCAAACATTACTGGAAAATCATTATAAAGGCTGGATTGTAGTAGAGGCGGAACAAGATCCTTGCGTTGCCCATCCGTTGGAATACGCATTAATCGCTCGCAAGTATATAAATGACAGGCTGCTCCTAGTTCAAGATTAAAAACTAGAAAGAAGTGATTAATTTGAGTAATGATGGAAATCAAATGGCATTCTTACGCAAGATTATTATTATCTCGACGTTAGGCGGTCTTTTGTTCGGATATGATACAGGTGTCATTAACGGTGCCTTGCCGTTCATGTCCGAAGCGGATCAACTTAACCTCAATTCACTTACGCAAGGACTTGTTGCCAGTTCACTTCTTTTAGGCGCGGCACTTGGAGCGTTTCTGGGAGGCAGGCTTTCGGATTATGCGGGCCGCCGAAAAAACATTCTTTTTCTTTCGGTACTTTTTTTCCTTTCCACCATTGGATGCACGTTTGCACCGAATGTTACGGTCATGATTGTCTGCCGTTTTCTACTCGGACTTGCGGTAGGCGGGGCGTCAGTAACCGTTCCTACTTATTTGGCGGAAATGTCTCCTGCTGAACGACGCGGCCGGATCGTCACCCAAAATGAATTGATGATTGTTAGCGGACAGCTGCTTGCATTCATCTTCAATGCCATTCTAGGGACAACGATGGGTGACAGTTCACATGTTTGGCGTTACATGCTGGCAATAGCATCACTTCCAGCCATACTTCTTTTCTTTGGCATGATCAGGTTGCCTGAAAGTCCAAGGTGGCTTGTGTCCAAGAACAAAAGTGAAGAGGCTCTGAAGGTTTTGAAAAGAATACGTAAAATGGATGAGGCAGAATCTGAATTTCAGGGAATCAAAGCGACATTCGATGAGGAGAACCATGTTAAAAAAGCTACATATAAAGATTTGACCGTCCCATGGATACGGAGAATTGTCTTTCTTGGAATCGGAATTGCCATCGTTCAGCAAATAACGGGCGTAAATTCTATCATGTACTATGGTACCCAAATTTTAAAAGATGCAGGGTTTGAGACAAAAGCTGCTTTGATTGGGAATATTGCAAACGGTATCATTTCTGTTTTGGCAACGTTTTTAGGCATTTGGCTGCTTGGTAAAATCGGGCGCCGTCCAATGCTCTTAACCGGTTTGATCGGGACTACGACCACATTGCTATTGATTGGCGTCTTATCTTCCCTTCTTGAAGGGGCGGCTGCCCTTCCCTATCTCATTTTGTCCTTGACCGTCACTTTCCTTGCCTTTCAGCAGGGAGCCATTTCACCGGTTACCTGGTTGATGCTTTCAGAGATCTTCCCGCTTCAAGTACGTGGGCTCGGTATGGGTGTCACCGTATTTTTCCTTTGGGGCGTGAACTTTCTAATCGGCTTAACATTCCCGGTTTTATTAGATAAAGTCGGATTGTCTACCACATTCTATATCTTTTTCGCTTTAGGCATCATCGCTATCATCTTTGTGAAAAAGTTTTTACCGGAAACGAGAGGACTTACACTTGAACAGCTTGAACAAAACTTCCGCAATCATGGAAAAGAACCTGCAAAGGAAATAACACAAATAATTTAAGAGTTATAGAGTAATAAACCAGATATTCATAAAAGGAGGAATATGATCATGACATTAAATTTTGGTGTAATAGGAACGGGTGCCATCGGCCGAGAGCATATTAAAAGAATTACGGACAAATTATCCGGAGGGAAAATTGTGGCTGTAACCGATGTGAATGAAGAGGCGGCAAAGCAGGTCGTGGAACAATATGGACTTGAGGCACTTGTATATCCGGATGACCAATCACTCGTAAACTCGGAAAATGTCGATGCTGTGCTTGTTACGAGTTGGGGCCCTGCACATGAGCAAAACGTATTGAATGCGATTGAAGCTGGCAAATATGTATTCTGTGAAAAGCCACTGGCAACAACGGCGGAAGGCTGCAGGAGAATTGCCGAAGCGGAAATGAAACACGGAAAGCGTTTGGTGCAAGTTGGCTTTATGCGACGTTATGATAGCGGTTACGTACAACTGAAAGAAGCCATTGATAGAAATGAAATTGGCGAGCCGCTCATGGTCCGCTGTGTACATCGCAACCCAGAAGTGGATGAAAAATATACGACGGAAATGGCGGTCGTTGATACATTGATTCATGAGATTGATGTATTGCATTGGTTAATCAGCGATGATTACAAATCAGTTCAAGTCATTTACCCGAAAAAAGCAAGCCGCGGGCATGCTAACTTAAAAGATCCCCAACTCATCATAATGGAAACAAAGAGCGGGATTGTCATTCAAGCTGAAGTATTCGTGAATTGTAAATATGGCTATGATATCCAATGTGAAGTCATTGGTGAGGAAGGTGTTGCGTATCTTCCTGAACCAGCGAGCATCGTGACAAGGAAAGGCGCAAAACGGAGCACGAATATCTTGGTAGATTGGAAAGATCGTTTTATGGATGCATATGACATAGAATTACAGGATTTCATAGACTCCATTATAAAGACAGGGCAGCCGAATGGTCCGACTTCATGGGACGGATACATTGCTGCCGTAACAGCTGATGCTTGTGTAAAAGCACAAGCATCCGGACAGAAAGAATCCGTTGACCTTGAAGAGAAGCCGGCTTTTTATACGGGAAAAATCACTGTACAGTGAACGTAACCATGCATGGAAACGAAAAAAATTTATAGGGGGAAAGACCAATGAAACTAGCTTTGGATCCTACGATGTATGCCAATTTATCATTAAAAGAAATGGTCGATAAAACAGCGGAACTAGGCTATGAATATATCGAACTGTCACCGAGGGAAGATTTTTGTCCATTCTATAAATATCCTAAAGTGGATAAGGAACAGATTAAGAATTTGAAACGCTGGTGTAGCGACGCAGGTGTGAAGATATCATCCTTGCTTCCGCTTTACTACTGGGCCGGTCCTGATGAGGAACGGCGCCAGGCCGCAGTCCGAAATTGGAAACGTGCCATTGAAGTTGCAGTGGAATTGGATGTTGACTTGATGAATAGTGAATTTAACGGGTCTAAATTCAATGAAGTTATCTGTGAAGAGAAATTCATTAAATCGATGGATGAGCTCCTCCCGGTATTTGAAAGGGAAGGCGTTAAACTGAATTTGCAGGCACACCCATTCGATTTCATTGAAACGCATGAGGGAGCGATGGATATGATCCGTGCCCTTGACCGTCCGTGGATCAACCTTGTGTATTCAACCGCCCATACATTTTTCTATGATGATGGCAAAGGCGATATCGCCCCTATGTTCGATTCTGCCGGGGATCGCCTGCAACATGTCTTGTTTGCAGATACATTCAATCATAAAGCATCCAACGGACTCCGTTATATCGTCAATCCTCCAGGTGTCGAGGCAACCGTCCACCAGCATTTGAACATCGGCGAAGCGGAAGTTGACTTTGATACGATCTTCAAAAAACTGAAAGAAATGAATTTTGACGGCATCGCGACAAATGCAGTATTTGCTTGGATCGACAAAGCGGACTGGTCAAGTAAGCTTATGCTTGAAAAAATGAGAGACGGATTGGGTTTAGCAGAAAGAATTGGAGGCTGACAGAATGAAACTTTGTTTCAACCAAGCGACAACACTTGAAAATTCCAACTTGGTCAAAGATCTCAAACACTGTGAAAAACATGGTTACGATTATATCGAAATCCGTACCATGGATAAATTGCCTGAGTATTTGGAAGAGCACTCTATTGAAGACCTAGCCGAATTTTTTAACGAAAATCATATTAAACCGCTTGCCTTCAACGCGCTCGTATTCTTTAATAACCGAGATGAAGACGGCCATAAGGCGATAATAGGCGAATTTAAAAACATGATGATCATGGCGGAGAAATTGGGTGTGAAATATGTGGTGGCGGTTCCGCTTGTAACGGAAGCGAAAATATTGAAAGAAGATATTAAAAACAGCTGTGTGGAAGTATTGACTGAGCTTTCCGAGATCGCTGAACCGTTTGGCGTCAAAATTGCTGTGGAGTTTGTCGGGCATCCGCAATGTACTGTGAATACATTCGGTCAGGCATACGATATCGTTGAAACGGTCAACCGTGATAATGTTGGGTTGGTGCTGGACTGTTTTCACTTCCATGCCATGGGTTCCAGTTTGGAAGACTTGAAGAAAGCGGATGGGGCGAAAATCTTCATTTTACACATTGATGATACAGAGGATTTTCCGATCGGCTTTTTGACGGATGAAGACCGGGTATGGCCTGGGCACGGTGCCATAGATTTAGACAGCATATTATCCATTTTGAAGGGAATTGGTTATTCTGACGTTGCCTCTGTGGAATTGTTCCGTCCGGAATATTATGATCTCGATGCTGAAGAAGCCATTAAGACAGCAAAAGAAACGACAATTCAAGTTATTTCGAAACATTTTGCACTGCAGAACTCATAAAGTGATCATGTAATCTCGGGAATAAGGGGGTGAAGGAATAATGCCTTTAGTATCAATGAGAGAGATGCTTTTAAAAGCAAAAGCAGAAAGGTATGCTGTGGGTCAATATAATATTAATGGTTTGGCATTCGCCCAGTCGTTTTTACAAGCTGCCAATGAGGAACGAGCGCCGATCATACTTGCGGCATCGGACAGGCTTGTTGATTATCTTGGCGGATTTAAAACGATTGCGGCCATGGTAAAAAGTCTTATGGAAGAAATGGACATTACGGTTCCGGTTGCCCTTCATCTTGATCATGGAATGGATGTAGAACGATGCAGGAAAGCGATCGATGCGGGTTTTACATCGGTCATGATCGATGGATCCCGTCATCCAATAGATGTAAATATTGAAATCACCAAAATGGTTGTCGACTATGCCCAAAAGAGCGGCGTTTCCGTTGAGGCGGAAGTGGGGACAGTCGGTGGGACGGAAGATGGCCTCGTTGGCGGTATTCAATATGCAGATCCTAATGAATGCACGAGGATTGTAAAAGAAACGGAAATTGATGCACTAGCGGCTGCTTTGGGTTCCGTTCATGGCCCGTATCAAGGAGAACCTAAACTCGGTTTTGAGGAAATGGAATCAATTTCGAACATGACGAATGTACCTCTCGTCTTACATGGAGGCTCAGGTATTCCGCTGCACCAAATTAAAAAAGCAATTGAACTTGGACACGCCAAAATAAATGTTAATACCGAAAGCATACAAGTGTGGGCAAAAACGATTCGGGAAGTATTGGCCGTTGAAGGAAAAGTATATGAGCCTCGCGCCATCATCAGACCAGCGAAAGAAGCTATCATCACCGTCGTGAAGAGAAAAATGGCAGAGTTCAATACAAGTGGAAAGGCTTAAGAATGAAAAGGTGTTCCCGATTACGCTGCGGGCACCTTTTTGTACATTCACTTTGTGCATGAGGTGCCATTGCTGAAAGATAGTTCGCTGGTTAGGGGAAGTGTTGCAATGACTTTGTTACATAACGCACGAAATAGATTTTTATTTTTAGTGCTCTCATTTATTTTTTGGTTTTCAAATTTCATTTATATTCCCATTTTGTCTCCTTACCTTGAGACGATTGGAGGGGATTATACATTTATCGGCATGGTATTAGGCAGTTATGGGCTGATGCAATTTCTCTTCAGGCTTCCGTTCGGAATTTTTTCCGACCTCATAAAAGTAAGGAAACCTTTTATTATATTTGGAATGGTCGTGAGTACATTGAGTTGCGTGACATTTGCATGGGCCAATAGTTTAGGCTGGATCCTTTTGGCACGCTCGTTAGCTGGAATTGCCGCTGCAACTTGGGTAGCCTTCACCATTTTATTTTCCAGCTATTTTTCAGAACGTGATCTTCACCGAGCGATGGGCAGTATCTCATTAGCTGTGGTTCTGGCACAGCTGCTTGGAATGGTGGTCAGCGGGTACATTGTCGATCAATGGGGATGGCAAGCACCTTTTTGGATGGGAGGAATTATCGGTCTCGTTGGTATCGTCCTTTCACTATTTATTTACGAATCAAACGAAGATTTTCCGAAAGAGCCTATTCAATTGAAAGAACTCGTATCAGTCATGCTTGAACCGGCGCTTTTAAAAGTATCATTTCTATCCATTCTCGCACATGGCATCATCTTCACGACAATGTTCGGGTTCACCCCGACATTTGCTTTAAAGCTTGGTCTCCAAACTGATGAGATCAGCATGGTCATCTTTTCATTCATGATTCCTCATGCCATTGCCACCATGCTTATCGGAAAAATATTCGTACCATTATTCGGACAATGGAGGTTACTGAAACTAGCATTCGGACTAACGGCCATTTTTACAATATGTACGCCATTAATAGATACAAAAGGGATGCTTTTTATGATCCAAGGATTGAATGGATTCTCATTAGGCACTCTTTTTCCCTTGTTTTTAGGAATGGCGGTGGAGTCGATTCCCCTTGAAAAAAGGGCAACGGCCATGGGGGCATATCAAGCAATCTACGCGATTGGTATGTTTGCAGGACCTTTCATTGCAGGAGTATTGATTTCACATTTAGGTATTTCAGCAGGATTTTATTTCGCTGGATCATTAGGTGCAACCGCTGTGTTCTTTATGATTGTATGGAGTCGCCTTGAAAGGAAAGCAACAAAACATAATTTGAAATTGAGCTAAGCGATGTGAAAGGGATGCTAAAATAGAGGAGGAGAACTTATGAAGGTTGGTTTAGTTACGGACATTTTAGGTTACATGCCATTTGAAGAGATGCTGGATACGTGTGTGGATCAGGGAATAGAGACACTGGAGCTTGGATGTGGCAATTGGTCGGATGCTCCACATCTCGATCTCGATGGACTTCTTGGCAGCACCGCAAAACGAAAGCAATTTTCAAATGAATTAAATGTAAGGGGGATTAGCATTGCAGCGTTGAATTGTTCTGGCAATCAGCTTAATCCATCAGATGAAGGAACCATGCATAAAGCCGTTGTTAATAAGACCTTTCAGCTAGCTGGGCTTTTAGGAGTCGAAACGGTTGTCATGATGTCGGGGTGTCCTGGCGGCGGACCAAGTGACAGGACGCCCAATTGGCTGACACATCCCATTTTGCCCTCACATTTTGAGATGCTTGATTGGCAGTGGAATGAGGTGGCGTTCCCTTATTGGGAAAAAGCTGTGAAAACGGCAAAAAAAAATGGAGTTAGAAAGGTTGCCATCGAAAATCTAGGCTGCAATTTAGTTTACAATCCTGAGACACTCTTTAAATTGAGGGATGAAGTCGGTGATACGGTCGGTATGAATTTTGATCCGAGTCATTTATTTTGGATGGGCGGTGACCCCATCGCAGCTTAAAGGAATTTAGGAGTCGCAGTTTATCATATTCATGCAAAAGATGTCCGCTTAGAAAGAGGGATATATGATGCCCAGGGATTGATTGATGTGAAGCCGATGAACCAATATTCAGATAGATCATGGAATTATGTTGCACTCGGTTATGGACTCGACAGTGGCTGGTGGAAGGAGTTTTTTACTATCGTTAAAATGATAGGTTATGAAGGGCCCATCGTTCTTGAAATGGAAGATTTGACAATGGAACCAATAACGGGCGTGAAAAAATCCTTGAATGTTTTGAAAGAAACGTTGCCTAGAGAATTCGATGTTTTAACATGAAGTCTAAATTACTTTATAATGGACTTAATGAAAATGAAAAAAAGAAATTGGCAGGTGGAGATAATAGTATGAAAATGAGCGATGTGGCGAAATTGGCAAACGTATCTCCTGCAACCGTTTCAAGAGTGCTCAGACAGCCGGATTTAGTCAGCGAGGATACTAAACAAAAGGTGCTGCAGGTGATTGAAGAGATGAATTACAAGCCTCACATGATTGCCAGTCAGTTCAGGACGAAAGAGACAAAGATCATTCTCGTCGTCGTTCCGGATATAACAAGGCCCTTTTTTTCCGAAGTGCTTCGGGGCATTGAGCATACAGCTGTAGAAAATGGCTATCAGGTTATATTGGGAGATACGGAGAATGACATTGAACGGGAAAAGGAATATATCGAATTGCTATACAAAAAGCAGGCAGATGGAGCGTTACTCCTTACCGCTAGAATGAACAGGGAAAGCCTGGAAAAACTATCAAATCAATTTCCAATTGTACTGGCATGTGAATACGTGGACGGACTGGACATACCAACTGTTTCGATCGACAATGTAAGCAGTGCCAGAAAAGTTACGGAACATTTAATCAAGCTTGGGCATAGACGGATTGCCCATATAACAGGGCCTATGAACATCATTCTTAGCCGGGATCGCCTAGGGGGGTTCCAGCAGGCAATGAATAGCCATCACTTGGAGGTCAATCCGGAATACATCCAGGAAGGGGATTATGGCATTGACTCGGGTTATGACCAGATGGTGAAATTATTATCGCTGGAAAACAAGCCTGAAGCAGTTTTTGTTTTTAATGATGAAATGGCGCTGGGAGCTGTAAAGGCGATCCAGGATCATGGCTTGAGCGTTCCCGAGGATATTGCTGTCGTAGGTTTTGATAATTTGAAAATTGCATCGATTTTTAATCCTCATATAACGACCATTGACCAGCCTAAGTACGAAATAGGGAAAAAGGCAACGAACCTATTGCTGACCTTAATGAAAGGCGGAACGATTGAAAAGAAAAAATTCGTTCTGGAAGATGAGTTGATCATCCGCGAATCTTGCGGTTCCAAATTGGAAAAAAGCTTGAATGCATAAAATGTTTGACAAGATTGCTATGTTAGTAATTGAAGGCTTCCTTTTATGGGAGCCTTTTTGCATGTCGACTAAGATGTAAAAACCACATTTGTGGGGAAAACATACCAGGAGGATTTTTCACAGTATGAATTATTGAGTCTATAAAGCAGGGGAACAACCGGAGCAACAGGATCGATAGGAATAACAGGTGAAACCGGTCCAACAGGAATAGTGGGGGCAACCGGTTTCCGCTTACAAGTAACCAAAATTCAGGGTCATTTAAGTGAATGGAGCCAACACTGTGTTTACCGTTCCTGTGAATGGTCGCTAACAGGTGTTGCAGAAGCTTCACTGACATCATTGGTTTAATTAATGTAAGCTTTAACCTTAATAATATGGAAACGTAAATGATATTTATCCCATTCATCTTGAATGTGGATTTTTTTTTCGATGGATGAATTCAGGGCTTTTAGTGGATTCTAGTCCAGATGAATTTACAAATACTTTTTGTATTTCTTTAATTTATAGATGACTGTTGGCTGGCTGATGCCCAAATGTTCTGCCATCTCGTATGTGGTTTTACATTTTTTCCATGCTTTTGCAATCAGTTGCCTTTCAACCTTTTCCAGTGTCTTTTTTAAATCGAAATTCTCTTCACAATCCTGTTCGATTGCAAGGAAGGTGGAGTCTTCAGGCTGTTCCCCTGTGATGGATTGCGGAAGGTGTTCGGGAAATATAATTGATTCTTCGATGGTCAGGATTAACCGTTCAATTAAGTTTTCTAATTCCCGTATATTTCCGGGCCAATGATAATGAGACAAAACTTCATACGTCGATGGATGGATTTTTTTGAATTTCTGGTATTTATCACTGGTTTTCTGTAAGTAATGCTGAATTAAGAGAGGGATATCTTCTTTACGCTCATGTAATGCCGGAATTTGGATGGGAATCACATTCAAACGATAAAATAAGTCCAATCTAAACTTACCTTGACTTACCATCTCCTTCAAGTCTTGATTAGTTGCTGCAACCAGGCGGAAGTTAATATGATTTTCTTTTTTTCCTCCGATGCGCTTTATCTTTTTTTCCTGTAATACTTTCAGTAATTTAGCTTGCATGGCAAGTGGGAGTTCCCCGATTTCATCCAAGAAAAGAGTTCCGCTGTCAGCCTGCTCAATCAGGCCTTGCCTCCCTTGTTTATTTGCCCCTGTAAATGATCCCGGCTCATAGCCGAATATTTCCGATTCAAACAAGCTATCAGGTATCGTACTGCAATTCACTTCGATAAAAGGTTCTTTCTTTCGGTTGCTTTGGTCATGAACAGCACGGGCAAAAGTGCTTTTCCCTACCCCGGAAGGTCCTAATAAGAGAATCGTGGCATCGGTTTTTGCAACATTATGGATCGTTTTTAAAATATGCTTCGTTTCATTACTTCTAGCAATCAAATAATGGTAATCCAGTTCCTTTTCTCTTAAATCCTCGACTTCCGTTTGATAGCCTTTTATTTTTCGTTGTAATTGTTCAAATTGATCCTGCAATTGAAGGATCTCGGTTTGATCCTGACCATAGCTGATAACCCTAACGAGAAGTCCTTCCTTATTAAAAATGGGATAGCCAGTCGACATGACAACATGACCCGTTTTCGTTTCCTGCATTATGCGCTTCGCTTTCTTTTCTTTTAAAACAATCGCATTGATGGAAGGTGTGAGTAGGCCCTCGCTTTCTAATCGATAGACGGAGGTACCGATATAAGAGTCACTTTCCATACCATAAATCTCCCAAAGCTTCGGGTTGGAATATAAAATGATTCCATCTTGATCGGTAATGAGAATGTTATTATTCGATGTTTCAATAATCTTATTTAGTTCTTCCTCCAGCATATCATCGTACATACATTCCGCTCCTTTCGGTTTTGGGATGCTGTTTAATTAAAATATAAATCAAATAGTCTAAATAATCAAAAATTAAATCAAAAAACAAGAAAATGATTAAGTTTTTAATCATTTGATGAAACAAAATAATGAAAAGCCTTATATACCGCAGCGAAATAGTTGGCCTGAATCTTGCTTATGTAAAAGGTAAGAAGAGAATTTTCAAACAAGGTGTTATATATATCCATTCTATTTGAAAAGATGGAAGTTTGTATGACATCTGCCATTGCAGTGGAGTGAAAAATAATAGCAGAATTAGAATTTAGGAGGATGTTACATGATGAAGTATCAACCGAAAGACTCATTCAAATCGCCCCGTTTTTGTGGAGTGCGTACGTTTATGCGGCTCCCATTTGTTGAACGGGTAGATGAACATATGGATTTTGTCATTACGGGAATTCCTTTTGATTCCGGGCAATCATTTAGAACGGGTGCGAGATTCGGACCAGAAGCCATTCGCGATTTTTCAATCCTTTTACGTCCTTATAATCCAGAACAAGATATTAATATTTTTGACTATATATCAGGAATTGATTATGGAGATATTCCGATCATTCCGGGGTATATTTCTGAAACATATAAAAAGATCGAAGAAGAGCTTACCCCCGTCATTGAAAAAGGGATCATTCCCATTTCATTGGGGGGCGATCATTCCATTACGCTAGGGGAGTTACGTGCGATCGTAAAAAAACATGGTCCAGTTGCCCTGCTTCAATTCGATGCCCACTCTGATACTTGGGATAGTTATTTTGATCAAAAGTATAATCACGGAACCGTTTTTCGCCGCGCAATAGAAGAGGGTCTCATCGATGTATCACGATCTCTTCAAATTGGTATGAGGGGAGGTCTATATGGACCGGAGGATCTTCAGGATGCCCGGGATTTAGGTTTGGGCGTTTATACGACAAACGATTATAAACGTATCGGGGTCGATAAGATGCTAAGGGTCATTCATGAGCGTGTTGCGGATGGTCCGGTGTTTTTATCCTTTGACATTGATTTCTTAGATCCGGTCTATGCTCCAGGAACGGGTACCCCTGAAGTTTCCGGAGCCAGCATTGATGATGCTTTAGCCTTAGTGAGAGGATTGACGAATATAGATTTTGTTGGATTCGATCTTGTTGAGGTTTTACCATCATACGATCACGGACAAATCACGGCTGCCGCAGCCGCTAATATTGTCTATGAATTCATCACACTCATCGCTCTCGCAAAAAAAGTGAAACTAGAGAAAAAAGAGAGAGCCGGAGATTTGGAAACCCAGCTTAACAAGTAATTCCTCATTTTTACTGGAAAGAAGGAAGGTATCGGTGTAATCCCTTCCTTCCCTCTTTACTAAGCGATAGAACATAACAAGCCCAAAAGGAGATGTGTAAATGCATATTTTGGATATATCGATCATGATTCTATATTTTTCTGTTTTAATCATTGTGGGAGTAATCGGATCCAAACGGGCAAAAACGGCAGATGATTTCATTGTGGCAGGACGTAATCTTGGTCATTTTATGTATTTATCCTGTTTAGCTGCTGTGATATTAGGGGGTGCTTCTACTCTAGGAACAGCAAAGTTAGGTTATCAGTTTGGGATATCCGGTATTTGGCTAGTGGTGATGATTGGGCTCGGCATTATCGCTATCGGGTTGTTTTTAACAAATAAGATATTTAATTTAAAAGTATTGACGATCAGTGAAATGCTTGAGAAGCGCTACAACTCTCAGACAAGATTGATCAGTGCCCTTGTCTCTGTTATCTATACATTCATGCTGACTGTAACGCAAGTGATTGGGATGGGGACGATTTTACATGTTTTGGCTGGCTGGAATTTAACGTTTTCCATGATAGTCGGGGGTGGGATCGTTTTATTTTATACGATATTAGGAGGTATGTGGTCAGTCACCATGACTGATGTCGTACAATTCGTCATCATGACGATCGGTATTTTCTTTATCATGCTTCCGATGAGCATCTCTAAGGCAGGAGGGTGGGACTCGCTTAAGGAAAATCTCCCTGCATCACATTTCGAGCTAGGAAACATTGGCGGAGAGACAATTTTTCAATATTTCCTACTATTCACTCTAGGGGTAGTTGTTGGCCAAGATATTTGGCAGCGTCTTTTTACCGCACGAACCAAAGCTGTTTCTCGTGGCGGAACGGTTGGAGCGGGACTATATAGTGTTTTTTATGCGATAGCAATCAGTATCATTGGAATGTGCGCTTTTATTATCCTTCCCGATTTAGGTGATCCACAAAATGCATTTACAAGCATAGCGTTGGTAACTTTACCTGCTGGTCTATTGGGAGTTGTCATTGCAAGTGTGGTATCTGCCCTAATGTCCACAGCTTCAGGAACTTTGCTTGCTTCGTCCACTTTAGTTGTTAATGACATCATTAAAAAATATATTGGTCCAAAAATGAGTGAACGACAATTTTTAAAAACATCCCGAATTACAACTTTAGCGATTGGTGTATTGGCCATAATTGTTTCGATATGGATTCAAGATATTTTAGTTGCATTGGATGTGGCTTACGCAATTTTATCCGGTGCTGTGTTCTTTCCAATCATCCTTGGTTTCTTTTGGAAAAGGGTCACGGCCACAGCAGCATTTTACTCGATTCTGGCCAGCATGATCGTTATTATTGTGGGATTGGTGGTTAATGGACCTTCCTCCACTCAACCAATTCTGTACGGGCTCGCTACTAGTTTTGTCGTCATCACTACGATTACCTTCCTAAGTTCCAATAATGATCACAAGAACGAAAGTGAAGTAAAGCAAGATGTAAAGGGTAAAGCTGACATGGACACCATGGTTAATTGATGGTCCGGCAAAAAAACGGAAAAATCGAGGAGGAAAGTAAAAATGACAAAGACTATTTCCCTGCAACCCGCAACATTCAAAACAATGGAAGAGGAACGCACTCACCGGAAGGAACGTTTGGCAGCTTCATTCCGCCTTTTTTCAAAGTTCGGTTTCGATGAAGGGGTAGCTGGCCATATTACCGTCCGTGATCCTAAATATACAGACCATTTCTGGGTCAATCCGTTTGGGATGCATTTTAGTCAAATTTCCGTTTCGGATCTTATATTGGTTAATCATAAAGGTGATATTGTAGAGGGTGAACATTCTGTGAATGGTGCTGCCTTTGCCATTCATTCTGAAATCCATAAAGCGCGACCGGAAGCGATTGCTGCGGCACATGCTCATTCGGTCTATGGAAAGACATGGTCTTCCTTAGGAAGACTGCTAGATCCGATTACGCAAGATGCCTGCCAATTTTACAATGACCATGCCTTATTTGATGATTTTACTGGCGTGGTTTATGCATCCGAAGAAGGAAAGCGCATTGCTAAGGCTTTAGGTCAATACAAAGCTGTCATCCTCCGCAATCATGGATTGTTAACGGTCGGCCAATCTGTAGATTCAGCTGCTTGGTGGTTCATAACGATGGAACGTTCATGTCAAGCACAGATAATGGCTGAATCTGTAGGTAAGCCGATTTTTATAGAAGAAGAGTATGCAAAGTTAACGGCAGAACAAACGGGAACGGAATATGAGGGATGGCTGAGTTTTCAGCCTCTTTGGGACAGAATCAGAAAAGAGCAACCAGATTTCTTGAAGTGATCATAAAGCAAGGCATGGTATAATCGCAACGGATTGCCTTCCCATAAAAGTGGAAAAGGGAATCGGAGGTTCTTGAGGAGGTTTTTATAATGTCTGGTTCTAAGAAAATAGCACCTTCACTTTATATCAGGGTCGATATACCGGAAAAATACATCAATGAGTTTAAGGCGATTTGTTCAGAAGTTGTTGTCGAGCCATGGGAATTCGGCGAACCTGAACCACAGCCAACAGTTGATTTATCAAAGTTTGATGTCCTTTATACGCTTGGGCTTCATGATAATCTTAACATTATAAAAAAAGCTCCAAGGATTAAATGGGTCCATTCAGACAGTGCTGGGGTGGAGGCCATGCTGAATGAAGATATACAGAACAGCGATGTCATCATCACCAATGTCAAAGGCTGCACATCTGTCCCGATAGCCGAGCATACAATCGCGATGCTATCTTCGTTAGCAAGAGGCGTACCGACAATGATCAGAAATCAAATAAACAAAACATGGGTTGAAATTCCTGTGAAAGATCTTGAAAATGCGACAGTGGGGATAATTGGGTATGGTGATATTGGTTATGAGATAGCCAAGAGATGTAAAGCACTGGGTATGACCGTTATTGGGTGCCGCCGGAATCCCTCCAAGAGGAACAAAGAATATGAACCTACTGATTTGATAATGGGTATGGATCAAGTGGATGAGGTCCTTTCCAGGTCCGATTTTGTCGTCTTGGCACTCCCGTTTACAAAAGATACCTCATACTTTTTTAATAAAGAACGCTTAAATAAAATGAAAAAAGGCAGCTATGTAATTAATGTCGGCCGTGGTAATACGATTGTGGATGAAGATTTAATCGATTCCTTGAGCAATGGGCACATAGCAGGAGCGGCTCTAGATGTGTTTGAAGTAGAACCTTTACCTAAGGATCACCCTTTCTGGCAGCTGGAAAATGTCATGGTTTCCCCACATAATGCTTACAACTCTTCCAATTACCTAGATCGTGTGATGGAATTATTCTTGAAAAATTTAAAGCTTTTTTCTGACAGTAAACCCCTAATGAACGTTGTGGAAAAAAAACTTGGTTATTAACAGTAATCGGTCTTTTGAAAAGAAGGTTTCAACGATCAATCATAAGAATGAAGTACGAGTGCAGACCCTAATGGGTTTGCTTTTTTTGTTTAAAAGCCACTGCTTCATCTTTTTCTTGTATAGGACAATCTCTGATCAGGAAAAGCTGGATATAAGGAGGCGATGTATGAATGGGTACTTTCGAAGTTATTTCCCTAATGCTAAGCTTTGGTATGTTTGTAATTGCTATTCTTGATTTCAAAAATCAAGACAAGAATCCTTGAAGATAATGATGGCCGGCCGATTATTTTGATTATTAATGTAAGCGTTTTAGTGGATTGTAGGTATTGATTCCTCGATTTTTTAAACTTGCAAAGAACACCATTATGAGGTGTTCTTCAGACTGTAGACAAACTCGATGAAAACTCAGTTTGCCTGCAGTTTTTTATTTAAAAAGTTCAGTTGATCTCAGAAATCAGCTCCCTTTCCGCCGACTGTCTGCCTAGCCCCCTCGGCGGAAGCGCCTGTGGTGTCTCGTCTAGCCAGTTATTCGGCAGGAGTGTCGCAAATTTCTTCAATCCAATGAGGATTACAGTTAAAAAACCACAAAGATCTGAGTACTTTATTCGACCGTTCACGAATTTTTTCGAACTTCACCTTACTATTCTGAATCCGAAACCCCATTTTGCCGCTAATCTGAGAACGCCATTATGAGGTGTTCTTTTTGTTTTCAATGAGTTCAATAGCATATTCCATTCATAGGCTTTGTCATTTTTGACAAAACATTGATATCCAAGTATAGTATATCTAATAGACCGGTTGATATAATTTAAAGGAGTGATCCAGCTATGGCAGAAAAACGAAACTCGAAAGACATTCTTATTGAGGCTGCTTCCCGACTTTTTCGGATACGTGGATATTACGGTGTAGGGCTCAAGGACATTATTGAGGAAAGTGGCATCCCAAAGGGTTCGCTGTATCATTATTTTCCGAAAGGCAAAGAAGAATTGGCGATCGAGGCGATTATTCATACAAAAGAATTCGTGATAGATGAAATTAAACGGGGATTTGATGAAATTGAAGACCCTATCAAAGCCATTCAGTCTCATATTTTTCATTTATCCGAGGTATTTGGTGATAGTGAAAATCTATTAGGACTGCCAATCGGGACGATTGCAGCGGAAACATATACGACGAGTGAGCAGATAAGAACGGCTTGTCAAGAAGCGATAGAAGATTGGCAATCCATATATGTGAAGAAATTACTCGAGGCGGAATTCAGTGAGAGACGGGCAAAAGAATTGAGTATCGTAATTAATGCTTTAATTGAAGGCGGAATCCTTTTATCCTTAACGGCGAAAAACGGGGAACCTCTCCAAGCCATTGCGGAACAGATACCATTATTGCTGATAAATAAATAAGTCATGTGGAAAAATTATCTTAAGCTTAGGTCGAACAGTTAGTAATTGGAGGAATTATTTTATGTCTGCAGATGCAACACAGCAACAAAACCCAGTCATTAGAACGACCCCTATATTAATTGCATTTTTAATTGCAGGGTTCATTGGGTTATTCAGCGAGACGGCATTAAACATGGCGCTGGGGGATCTAATTCAAGAATTCAATGTCAGTCCTTCCACTGTGCAATGGCTGACAACGGGTTACTTATTAACATTGGGGATATTGGTTCCCGTTTCGGGACTCTTGATTCAGTGGTTCAATACTCGTCAATTATTCATTGCCTCAATGGTGTTCTCCGTCATTGGGACGCTCATTGCAGCAATTGCACCTGGGTTCGGCATCTTGATGCTAGCTCGTGTCATCCAGGCAATCGGAACAGGTCTTTTATTACCTCTCATGTTCAATACCATTTTATTGATTTTTCCTATTCATAAAAGGGGAGCGACAATGGGATTGATGGGACTGGTGATCATGTTTGCCCCAGCCATCGGACCGACAGTTTCAGGTTTGATTATCGAAAACCTAAAGTGGAATTACATTTTCTGGGTGTCTTTGCCGTTCTTTGTGATCGCTTTACTATTCGGTCTCAAATATATGCAAAACGTTTCAACAATCACCAAACCTAAAATCGATGTACCATCCATTATTTTATCGACCATTGGTTTTGGGGGTATTGTTTATGGCTTTAGTATTGTCGGAGAGCAAGGATGGAGCAATGCGATAGTTCTATCTTCGATCATTGTTGGACTTATAGCGCTATTCCTGTTTGCTGTGAGGCAATTCAACATGGATAAACCGATGATTGATTTGCGCGTTTTTAAATACCCAATGTTCACGTTAGGGTTAATAACCGTCTTCATCACCTTCATGATCATCATGTCATCCATGATTCTCTTACCGTTATACCTGCAAACCGGTCTTGCATTAGCTGCGTTTTCTGCTGGGCTTGTTCTATTACCGGGTGGAGTGCTTAATGGCATCATGTCTCCGGTTACTGGGCGCATTTTTGATAAGTTTGGGCCAAGAGGGTTAGTGATCCAAGGCTTCATTATCATGATTGTCATGTTATGGACTTTGACGAACGTAACGACTGAAACGACGATCATTAAGGTAATCGTCATGCATACCCTCCTTATGATTGGTGTTTCGATGGTCATGATGCCGGCCCAGACAAATGGTCTGAATCAACTGCCGAAAAATCTTTATCCGGATGGAACGGCTCTAATGAATACATTGCAACAAGTATCGGGGGCCATCGGTACAACCGTTGCCATTACAATCATGTCAGCATCCCAAAAAAATTATATGGCAAATGCAGAAGATCCGTTCGATCCATCTGCCATCAGCGGTTCATTGACTGCAGGCGTTCAAGATGCCTTTATTTTCGGTCTTGTCCTTGCAATCATTGGTTTGATTGTGTCGTTTTTTATCAGGACAGCACGAGACTAATAAGATATTAATGAAAAAAGGTAAATTAGCCAGCTGGGAAAAGATTTTCTCTGTCTGGCTTTTTGTTTGGAGAAAACAATAACACCGAGAATAAATCGGTTTTTATCGGTGTTTATTACCATATTTTACCTGGAGTTATAAAATCAGAGTGAATTATTTGAAAATTAACCACTTATCGGATAATCTTACACAGTAATAGTTACTAAAACTTAGCCCAGGTAAAGCGGTTAACAGGAGGAATTCAAATGAATACAATAAAAACCAAAATGTTTGAACCTGTAACAATAGGTGCATGGAACTTAAAAACAAGAACGGCAATGGCTCCTATGACACGGTCGTTTGCCGATAACGAAACTGGTGTTGTGAATGACCTGACCGTAGAATATTACCGAAAACGTGCTCAAGATGGAATCGGACTTATCATCACGGAAGGTGTAGTGATTTCACCAAGAGCAAAGGGCAATCCTGGAGTTCCCGGAATATATACTCAAGAGCAAATCAACGGTTGGAAAAAAGTAACGGAAGCAGTGCACGCAGAAGGCGGAACGATTATTGCGCAAATCTGGCATGTGGGCCGTGCAAGCCACCATGAAATTGCAGGAGGACTTCCTCCGCAGGCTCCGTCACCTATCGCTGCAGAAGGTAAGGTTTCCCGATTCGGTAAACCTTTTGACATTCCTGAAGAAATGACAGAGACGGATATTGCAGAAGTTGTGAACCAATATAAACAAGCTGCAAAGAATGCAATGGAGGCTGGCTTTGACGGCGTTGAAATTCATGGTGCACACGGATACTTAATAGACCAGTTCAATTCTGACACCTCCAATAAAAGGAGCGATCGGTACGGTGGTGATTTAAAAGAGCGTCTGACTTTTATGAAGGAAGTGCTAAAAGCAGTTATTGATGCGGTTGGAGTGGAACGTACCCTTATTCGTTTCTCGGCTTTGAAAATTGACCAGCCGTCTTACATGTGGGAAGATCCTGAAAAAGCGCTCCAAACATTTATTGAAGCGTTCAATGAAACAGGTGTCAAAATGATTCATCCATCCACGATGGAATTTACCAAACCGATTGCAAGAGGATTGACAATGCATGAATTGGTACGCAGCCACTGGGACGGAATCATAATTGGTGTAGGGGGGCTTGATCCTGAAACCGCAGAAGCCGCACTGGAAAAAGGCATTATTGACGTTGCGGCGATTGGACGTCCGCTTATAGCCAACCCGGATTATTTGGCACGAATTAAGCAAGATGAAAAACTTGTTGATTACGAGGCAAAGAAACATTTAGGGCAACTGATTTAATAGGGATATAATATAAGTCAGGCTTGTTCATTGACAGGACACCGCAGTAACCAGACTTCCTTTTCTATAACTGATGCGATTCTTCATTCAAGAAGGGTCGCCTTTTCTATGGAACTAAAAGGGAAGTGCAGAGGAAGAAGGATGTTAAAAAGGTTATATATATTTGGTAGACTTACTGGTTATTTCAATTAATAAAGTGAGGAAGCTGGTATATAAATGGAACGTATCATGGTTATCGGAGTGTCCGCGGGTGTTGGAAAATCCACTTTTGCAAGAAGACTTGGAGATAATTTGGATATCGAAGTCCATCATTTGGATACATTCTACTGGAGGCCTGGCTGGGTGGAGGCTCCTTTAGAGGATTTTATTTCTGCTCAGAAGGAAGTATTGAGTCATGACAAATGGATAATGGAAGGCAACTATAGTAATTCATTTAATTTACGTTCGGAGCTTGCCGATACGATTATTTATTTAGAACTTCCTCTCCGTGTTTGCCTTTACCGTGTTATAAAACGTTGGTTATCTTATCTAGGTAAAACAAGACCTGATATGGGCAAAGGCTGCAATGAAAAATTAGACTGGCAGTTTGTTAAATTTATCATGACCACCTACTTTCCTCGCAAGAAAGAAATGAAAATGAGATTTGCAGATTTTCAAAAGAGTGACCCTGAAAAGCTAATAGTCATATTAAAAAGCAAGCACGAAATTGAAGGGTATCTGTTGAATATGAAGGGATAAGCTTCTTACCATTAATTTTATGACACTTCGAGATTTCCGGGAGTTAATATAAAGCCCAAATGAAAAAGGGATCTTCCAATCGAAGATCTCTTTTAATACCTGAACTAAATGACCGTTTATGCCAGGGCCGATTACGGCAACCCACTAATCTAGTCTATCATCTTTTAACTGAAGCCTTTACATCTTGCGGAATAGGGGAGATATAGCTTTTCCCTTGTAATCGTTCTTTTAGCTCCGTTTTTGCCTTTTCAATTAATTCTGGATTTTGAAGCACTTCTACTGCAGTTGCCGCAATAACCTTGCCAGCATGAAGCATTCCTTTATGGGCAATGGATGTTGATCCCAGTGTAACCCACTGCCAGCTATGCAAAGGTGACCCAAGAACAAAACAAGCTGTTGTGCATTGGGCAGTAGGAACGATCCAACTAACATCTCCCACATCCGAGGAACCTGTTAATGGCGCTTGCAAGCCCTCAATGGGTTCTAACCAATTTGCCAATGCGTCATCTTGATTATCTTTAAAAGGATTGATTGTACTGTTCCTTTCTTGTTCGGTTAAGGTGGCGCGGACTTCTTTGGCAAGCTGTTTTTCCTTATCATCGTGTTGTGGAATACCTAATTCTTGAAAATTATTGTACATGACGGATTCTAGCACATTGTTTTGGATAACATTGGAACAGGCTTTGTCGAAAACGATTTCCAATTCAGTTCCTGTCATAAGGGCAGCTCCTTTAGCAATATTACAAACTCTCAAGTAAATATCTTGAACTTGTGAAACTTCCGGAGCTCGTAATAAATAAAGAACTTCTGCATCTTGTTGGACAACATTAGGCGATAATCCACCTGAATTCGTTATTGCATAATGGACTCTTGCTTCTTGAATAATATGCTCTCTTAAATAGTTCACTCCAACATTCATAAGTTCTACGGCATCTAAAGCACTCCGTCCCAAATGTGGTGATGCTGCTGCATGAGAGCTTTTGCCTTTAAACTTATAATACACTTGGAAATTGGAAAGCGAATCCATCGACATAACGCCGTTAACATCCAGTGGGTGCCAACAAAATGCAAAATCAACGTCATCGAACAAACCTTCTCTGACCATGAAGGTTTTGCCTGATCCGCCTTCTTCTCCTGGACATCCATAATAACGAACTGTCCCTTTTATATGATTCTCTTCCATATAATCCTTCACTGCAACAGCTGCAGCTAAAGATCCCGTACCAAGTAAATTGTGACCACATCCATGGCCATTTTCACCTTGTACTATTGGCTCTTGTTTAGCTGTAGCTTTTTTTTGACTCATACCTGACAGCGCATCAAACTCTCCCATGATTGCTACAATAGGTTTACCGGTTCCAAAGCTACCGATAAATGCCGTTTCTATGTTTCCAACACCTTTTTCAACAGAAAATCCTTCGTTTTCTAACGTGCTGCATAGCAATTCAGCAGATTGATATTCTTCAAAGCGTGTTTCTGCAAAATTCCATATACAGTCACTGACTTCAATGAATTTTTCTTTTTTTTGTTCAATGATTTCCGATAATCTATTTACATGTGTCATTTTACACTCTTTCCTTCCTGTATATATTCTGAAGAGTTATTTTAATAGGCGTCTTGCAATTAGATTCAAAAGTTCTGCACTCCTTGGTAAAACTTCTTCTTGAATATCGAATTTAGGGTGGTGATGTGGTGCAGGAATATCAGTCCCAATAATCATATATGTCCCTTTCCCGCCAATATCCTGTACTCTTCGAATCATAAAACTTGCATCTTCGCTACCAGCAGAACCGGATTCCCTGCATGCTTTGATTGTTGAAAAACCATCTACATTCCTGGCTTCTTCCATGGCCAGTTGGACAAGTTCTTGATCACAACGAATCGTAATTGCTTGACCTATAATTTCAATTTCATGTTCAAGCTCATGCATACCTGCACTATGAGCCACGATATTTCGAACACGGTGCTCCACTTCAGCATTTGTTTCTTCGGATACAGAACGGGTCTCAATGACCATTTTTGCATGCGCTGGAATAATATTAGCGGCTGTTCCTCCATTAAGAATACCTACATTTATGCGGGTAGAACCTGAACTGAATCTTGGAATGGCATGTATATTTAACAATGCGGTGGCTGCTCCTAACAATGCATTTTTCCCTTTTTCCGGAGAAGCACCTGCATGAGAAGATACCCCATGAAAATGGGCAGCCATTTTCGTACTTGCTAAAAAGCCGGAAGAACCACCATGAAATTCTCCTAGGGGGACATCTGTGCCAAGGTGCAGACAATATAAATAATCAACATCATCCAAAATCCCTTTTTGTACAATTGAATAGGCACCGCGTACTCCTTCTTCAGCAGGTTGAAAAATAAGCTTTACCGTTCCTGCAAAATTCCCATCCGCTAATTTTTCAGCAAGTCCTAAGCCAATTGCTGTATGGCCATCGTGTGCACAGGCATGCATATTCCCTTCATATTTGGAACGAAAACCGTTTATTTGCGGGAAGTGGTCAGAATCAGTACTTTCCGTAACAGGCAATGCATCCATATCAAAGCGGAAAGCTACGGTTGGGCCATCAGTTTTTCCTTTTAATAGTCCAATGACGGCAGTATATCCACCCTCCATTTCTTGAAGGATTTTTGGATTGGCGCCATCTTGTAATGCTCTATTAAATGTTTCCTCTAATACTTCTATAGGGGGGACTCCACGGCGAGAATCACCATCTAAAGCATCTTTTCCAAATATCACGTTATATTTCAGGGAAGTTAGTACTTCTACTACCTTTGAAGCAGTTCGAAATTCCGTAAAGCCAACTTCTGGATGTTGATGAAGATCACGTCTTAAAGAAATAATATCCAATTATTTTCACTCCTAATTTATTTGCTGATAATTCATATAATACGATTTGGTATCTAACCAAGCAGCCCAGCCCCTCAAGTCGCTTAAGGGGCATGCGAGGCGCTTGAGATTTTTCAAATTACGGTAATTTCGGATTTACTCCGGGACCAATTGGGAGGCCAAGGAAATACCAAACAACTACCAATAGCGTCCAAATGATGAAGATGATAATCGGATAAGGCAATATAAGAGAATAATAAGTTCCTAGTTTTGCATCTTTTCGATACTCTTGTAAGAAACTTAAGAATAGTGGGACAAATGGAGATACAGGTGCCAATGGCAGTACAGATGAATCTGCTACCCTGAACAACATTTGGGCGAAGGCAGGATGATAGCCTAATACCATGAACATTGGGACAAAAACGGGTGCCAATATAGACCATATTGCAGATCCGCTGGCAATGAACATGGAAAGAAGTCCAGATAAGAACATTAGCCCAATTAGGACAGGTGCACCTTCTATGTTTAGCTGTTCCAAGAGATCTGTGATGGATAAAGCCAAAAATTTACCCATATTACTCCAGTTAAAGCAAGCGACAAACTGGGAAAGCGGAAAAACCATAATAATGAATCCGGCCATTCCTTTAATTGGGTCCACCAATAATTCCGGAATGTCATTTTGTTTCTTGATTGCTCCCACCTTAACTCCATAAGTAATAGAAACTGTAAAAAAGAAGAGTAAGATGATTGCGACAATTCCAGACATGAATGGAGAGGGGAGAATGGCTCCAGTTTCTGGATTTCGTAATAGAGCTCCTTCTGGAACGACTAGAACGGCCATAACAGCTATAAAAATCAAAGCTGAAATACCTGTAGCCAGGAGTGCTTTGTTTTGTTGCTTCGTTAATTGCTCCAATTTTTTATGCTGACCGCCACCTTCATACTTTCCTAAGCGCGGCTCGACAAATTTATCTGTAATCAAAGATATAACTACCGTGAGTACAAGAACGGAAGTCGCCATAAAGAACCAGTTATCCGTAACATTAACGGTCAAATTTGCATTCATGCCTTTCGCTACTTCCGAACTAATTCCTGAAAGCAAGACATCTGTTGTGACGATTAATAAGTTGGCAGTGAAACCTGAACCAACCCCAGCGATGGCAGCGAGCAACCCAGCAACAGGGTGCCGTCCCACAGCAAGGAAAATTAAAGCACCAAGGGGAGGCATAATAACAAGCGCAGCATCAGAAGAAACATGACTAAAAAAAGCAACAAATACAACTAAATAACTAGCGTATTTCCCTGAGACTTTTAACGACATTTTCCGAATCAAAACTTCTAACAATCCAACTTTTTCTGCTAATCCTACTCCTAGCATAAGAGCTAAAATAGATCCCAGTGGTAAAAAGCCGGAAAAGTTTTTAATCATATTCGGCAAAATCCATTGGATGCCTTCACGGCTTAAGAGGTTTTGAACTTCCACTTTCTCTCCACTTATGGGGTCCGATGCCGAAACATGGAAAACTGATAAGAGAGCGGTTACAACAAATAAAAAGGCAATCATATAAATAAATAAGATAAAGGGGTGGGGGATTTTGTTTCCTATTCGCTCTACTCTATTGAAAAAACCACCCGTTTTATGATTTTGCAGATTAGTTGTATCTTTCATAACTTTTTGTTCCATTACATTCTCCTCCTAAACCTTCTTCCAATTGTAGTTTGTGCGTTTTGCACCATTCCATTTATAAACTTTGGCTCTAAACATGCCTTAAACTCGAATTACCGTCTTTCATCCTTTGTGAACTTCATTAATTCCTTCCAAATATACTGATTTTTATTTAACGAATATTTAACGATATTTTCGTTAAATGTATTATATAATTAAGAATAATCTATTTCAATAGAATTTTCAGAAAAAAGGGAAAATATTTTCTGGTAATTATTGTTAAATAAGCAATGGGATTCGAAACCTTTGAATGAATAAGTCCTGCCACTCTTCGACTCATGATAGATAAGAAACCATATTAAGCAGCACCGTTTATTTATGTCAAACGTGCTTTACATGCATTTATATTTTGAGCTCATTTTTTATTCCCTGTCAGGGTTGGTTATTTTGATATAATAAAACTAATAGTATGATGTAGGGGTGAAATAAACTTGTATAAAATTGGGGTTGTAGGTCCACTTTCATCTATAAAGAAAATTCGGGATGTTACTAATGAATTTGAACATGAAATAGATTTTATTGATTTTCCATATGAAGATGCACATGAGGTAACGGACATTATAAAAAATCACCAAAGCACAGTAAATGGTTGGTTTTTCTCTGGACCAGTTCCTTATAGAATAGCAAAAGGAATGTTGGATTCAGATGCCAATTTTACATATTGTCCTCCTGTAGGATCTAGTTTATATAGATGTTTATTACAAATGTCTGCAGATCAAAAACATTTTTTCGATAAGTTATCCATCGATATGATTCGATTGGAAGACTTTTTTTTGCATGAGTCGCTGCAAGAGCTAGGGATTTCCACCGAACATATTTATGTAAAAACATTTGATGAACAATATAATTATCAAGAAATTGTTCAATTTCATCTTCAGTTGTGGCGGGAAGGGGAGATACATGCTGTCCTAACCGTTTTACAATCTGTATATGAGGCCTTGAAGAAAGAAAATGTTGCCGTCTACAAAATAAATATGACAAAGATGGAAATTCGACAAGCGGTCAAGATTTTGATTGAAAAAGCAAAAAGTACCTATTTTAAAGATAGTCAGATAGGTGTGGAAATCATTGAAATTGATCAGTTCGATCAATTTGTTGACGAGGTTAATATTCGTTACCACCTGCAGCATGTGGAGCTTAAGATTAAACAAACATTACTTACATTTTGCGAAAAATTAGATGGATCCCTCATCGAAAATGGAAACGGCCGCTATCAAATATTTAGTTCACGCAAGGCAATTGAACGGGAAATTGGCAGCTTGCAAAGTACTGTTCAACAACTGGCCCTTGAAATGGATGTCCCAGTTGCAGTTGGTATTGGTTTTGGTGAGACGGCTGCATCGGCAGAAATCAATGCCCGCAAGGCAATCCGTCATTCGAAAAAGCAAGACAGTTCCGGTATTGTTGTTATCCAAGAAGATGGGGTAATGATTGAATCCGTAGGTCAAGAAGAACAATTGGCATATACCTTCCGTTCTAATGATAAAGAACTGCTAGATAAATTGAATCAGGCTAACATTAGTGTAAAAACGTATAAAAAGATAGTAGCATTGGTTGATCGTATGGGCTGGGATGGCTTCACTTCTTCAGACTTAGCTTCTCATTTATCCATGACCGTTCGAAATGCCCAGAGAATTATGAGTAGTTTGAGTGAAAGCGGTTTAGTGGAGTACAAAGGAGAAGAACTTCAATCACCTCGGGGAAGACCTCGTAAAATTTATATGTTAAAGAAGTAACACCTCGACGTTCTTGGTATACACGTAAATGAAATTCGAGTTCCGATGATGGTTTTGTGCATGAGGCTTCTAAAAAATGCTATTAAACCGCTAATTTCAGTCATAAGGGTGGTCAATAAAAAGTTTCCGGTGAGGTTAGCCAATATCCTAATTAGAACATAAAGTAAATTGATGTATTTACTTTATTCCTCCTTAGAACAAATAAGGAGATGTTTCTCTTGTCAAATTGTGGTTGTGATAACGGTGTTGGTGGATTTGATGGAGGTTTCGCTTTTATGGTCGTTTTGTTTATACTCTTAATCATTGTTGGAACTGCTTGTTTCGGTGGCCGTCATGGCACCGTCCAAGGATATGGCGGTTTCTTTTAATAATAGTTTATAAAGCGCATCCGTTGTAACGGACAGAGTAAAAAAGTCGAGGCAGTTTTTAGCAGATGATCTCTGATTTGAACAGGGGTCATTTTTTTTAATTCCATTGATATCTGTATGGTTGCATTATGTCATAAATTTCTTGATTTCACGTTTTAGATCCCCGGGTGGCTAAGAAACTTCGTGATCTTCCACGGTTGATTCACAAACTGCATAAGGGCAGGTGCATAACAGGATTGATGGGTATTTTCCTTAGTTTCTAACACGAGAAATATCCATTTCTATATTGAGGGGGAAAACTGAAAAATTCCATCCTCTGAGGTCCAGTTCTGCTTCATGGAAAGGAATAAATACCTGAATGATAGCCCGCTCTTCACCCGATCTTCCTGCATACTTAAACCCAATAAATTGTGAAGGAGGTGGTTACTTGGGCGGAAAAAAAGGAACAAACTCCTCTTCTAGTAACCATTCTCACTGTTTTGAACCATTTATAAGTCCCAATCCCATTACTTCATTTAATCCTGTCCAACGCTTTCCTAAAATTGATAAAACAGCATTTGTAAGTCAGTTTTCCAGTGTCATAGGTGATGTTACCATCAGGAACAATGTCTATGTAGCTCCTAACGTAAGTATACGTGCGGATGAAGGAACACCTTTTTATATAGATTCCAATTCAAATATACAGGATGGAGTGATTTTACATGGTTTATTAAATAAAAAGATTTTAGCTGGAACAAAAAGGTATTCAATATTCATTGGAAATGAAGTGTCCATTGCTCATGGTGCCCTTGTCCATGGTCCTTGTTATATTGCAGACAAAGTATTTGTTGGTTTTAATTCCATTGTTTATACTGCAATTGTAGGAAAAGGCACATTTATTTCTTATAATGCAGTAGTAACAAATTGCGTTCGGATACCACCTGATAGGTTTGTACCACCTGGAGCTAATATTGATTCGCAGGAAAAAGCGGATGCACTTTCACGAGTGCCAAAGGATAGTAAGGAATTTGCACATGAAGTTCAACGAGTCAATCAGGAATTCCCCGCATCTTATCACCTGTTATTTGGAAAAAATCGTTGCTCCTGCGGATTTGCCTATGACCAGTGAAATATATGCTGGATCGGGTCCTGTTCGTAGAGGATTCTTTATAGAAATGCGAAGCTGTCATTGAGGCAGCTTTTTTATTGTAATGGGCAGGATGGCATAATAATTCCTAAGAGGAGATGTTCACGAATAAAAGTGTTGCATGATAAAATGATACATAATGGAAAAGCTTGGCGTGGGAATGAATACAGCTATATATACCATTGCTATCACTCTTTTCTTTTTGCTGCTGATATGATAAGAGTAACAAGACAACTGATAATCAGGACTCAATAAAAATTGAGCAATTGTTAGACAGCAGAAGAATTAGGATTACGCTATCATGACTTAGATTAAACTAGGATATTCTACAAAGAACAATGAATCTATTACAGATTATAAAGGAAGTCGATTACTGGATGTATAAAATCGGACTGGTCGGTCTAAAAACTTCTATAGAACAAATATTAATCTTGGCAGAAGAATATAAGCATGAGTTGGAATTCATCTCTTTGCCCTATGTAAAGACAGAAGAGGTAGAGAATATTGTAAAGGAACATGATTCTACCGTACATGCATGGCTTTTTTCTGGTCCACTTCCCTATGAAATCGCCAACAAAACACTAGGCACAGATAAAATAATGGTCCATGTTCCAGCCACGGAATCAGGTTTTTATAAGTCCTTTTTAGAGATGATCTACGAACAAGGGAAAATCATTGAGCATTTAAGTATTGATACTATGTCCTCAAATAATATTAGCGAAGAAGCTTTGTCACAGTTGAATATAAAAACCAAAAAGATTTATACGAAGGTGTTTGAGACAGATGTTGATACGGATGAATTGGTACATTTTCACTTGAATTTATGGAATATGGGAAAGACAGAAGGAGCTTTTTCCTGTTTTCCGTCCGTGTGTGAAGCTTTAAGGGAATATGGCATTCCAGCCTACCGTATGTCGATGAGTAAGATGGAAGTGCGGCAAACGCTTCGAATTCTTTCTGAGAAAGTAAAGACATCCTACTTTAAGGATACACAAATCGGAGTTGAAATCATTGAAGTCGAATATTTTAACAAAGTGGCAGAGGAAATGAAAACTCCATATCATTTACAGTACTTGGAGCTTCGCCTAAAAGAAATGTTGATTCAGCTTGGAGAAAAAATAAATGGTTCCTTTTCAGAGAAAGGGAATGGAAGGTACATGATTTTTAGTTCTCGCGGCGCAATTGAACGAGAAATCATTACGCTCGAAGATACCATTCAAAAATTGGCCTTTGAAGCAGATACACCCGTTACCGTTGGAATTGGCTTCGGCGAGACTGCCTATTCAGCGGAAATCAATGCTTTTCGGGCTATTCAACACTCGAAAGAGATGAAAAAGCGTGAAATTGTGATTATTCAAGATGATGGCAAAATTATCGAATCACCAGGCAAAAAGAAAGAATTGCAATATGATACCCGTTCCCACAATAAACCTCTTATAGAAAAGTTGAAAAACGGAAACATCAGTGTTAAAACGTATAAGAAAATATCGGCTCTCGTTCAAAGAATGGGCTGGAGTGATTTTACTACAAAGGATTTAGCGACACATCTTGAAATGACAGAGCGCAATGTACGGCGAATTGTTGCAGATATGTGCGAAGTTGATTTGGCACAATGCATTGGGGAAGAGGCTAACGCCACTCGTGGAAGGCCGAGTAAAATTTATCGATTATTATAAAATACAGGCACCCCATATTTGGTGGTGCTTTAGACTGTAGACAAACTCGATGAAAATTGAGTTTGTCTACAGTTTTTTTTTGAGGGTTCGTGAAAATGCGAACGTTGATTGGATTGTAGGGCACTGCTTTCCGCGGGCGGTCCGTTCTCGGCGCCTTTACGCCTGCGGGTTCTCCCTTGGACACGCTTTTCTATGCAGGATTCAAGCATCTTTCGTTTTCAATCAACTTTGTTTTAACAGTTAGATAGAACCTACAAACTGAGGGACCCATAATTGGGGTGCCTTTCTGTTTCATGCTGCGTTTCAAATTTTTGTGAAACTTGGTAACTAGATGAGGTTAAAAAACGGTTTAGAATTTTCAAAAAATATTGAAATAAAAACCGAGGGAGATTATACTCTATTTAAGGAATTTTTTCCTTAAACTATCCTAAATTAATACCTGTTATGTAAATTGAATGAAAAAGGGGTTGTAGTGGGTGTCTCAAACGATAATGATTCATGATTTGATTGAGGCTGTTAAAGATGAAGTGGTTGCTTGGAGAAGATATTTGCATAAGTATCCGGAGCTTTCTTTTCAGGAGGAAAAAACAGCACAATTTGTTTATGAAAAGCTGCAAACTTTTGGTGAATTGGAAATTTCACGTCCGACAAAGACGAGTATTATGGCTCGTTTGATCGGTCAGCAGCCTGGGAAGGTTATTGCACTGCGGGCAGATATGGATGCGCTTCCAATTGAAGAAGAGAATGATTTTGACTTTGTGTCACAGAATTCAGGAGTTATGCATGCCTGCGGACATGATGGACATACGGCGATGCTGCTTGGCACAGCAAAAATTCTTACACAGTTAAAGGATCAGATTAAAGGGGAGGTGCGCTTTTTATTTCAACATGCTGAGGAACTGCCACCCGGTGGGGCTCAAGAAATGGTGAAAGCCGGTGTGCTGGATGGGGTGGATATGATCATTGGCGCCCATCTCTTGTCGACTCTTCCTTTAGGGAAAATTGGTTTGGGTTACGGTCCGGTGATGGCTGGAGCTGATACTTTTAACATTACCGTGGTCGGTAAAGGGGGGCACGCCTCGCAGCCTGAGCTTACCGTCGATCCCATAGCGATTGGAACTCAGGTTGTATCGAATCTCCAGCACATTGTTTCGAGGTATCGAGATGCCCAGGAAGCCCTTGTGATTTCAGTGACCCAGTTCCATGCGGGAAGTGCGATTAATGTCATTCCAAGTAAGGTAAGCATTGGTGGATCAGTTCGAAGCTTCAATCCTGAACTGAGGGAAAACGTTCCAACCTTTATCGAACGCATAGTAAAAGGGATTACGGATGCACATGGAGCTACTTATGAATTCGATTATCAGTTTGGTTATGCCCCTACCATTAATGATGAAGAAGTTACCCGATTGATGGACGAAACGATCTGTGAAGTATTTGGTGAAGGAAGTCGAGAGATTTTAAAGCCAATTATGGGAAGTGAAGACTTCTCTGCCTTTCAAAAAGTAGTTCCGGGATCTTATATTGTAATAGGAGCTCGTAATGAAGAAAAAGGGATTATTTATCCTCACCATCATCCCAAATTCACAGTCGATGAACAGGCTTTGCAATATGGGGTGAAGTTACTTGTTCATGGGACTTTGAAAATGTTAAATCTAACATACTAGGGGGTTAAGAGTTTGAAAAAAATATATTGGCTCGGAATTGTCCCATTTCTTGGCTTTATTGTGGGCGCTTTGTTTACAAATAAAGTGACTCCCTATGTTCTGGGAATGCCATTTTTTCATTTTTGGATTGTACTCTGGTCTGTGCTGACCACAGGGATAATGGGGATTGTTTATCTACTGGATCCTGCTAATCAGAAGGGAGATTCAAGATGAATATTGCCGTTTTTTTTATCCTGTTTTTTTTCATCATTTCTGTTTTGATCGGTATCCAGGCTAAAAAAGGGAAAGAAATGAACTTGGAACAATGGTCGGTTGGAGGACGCGGGATGGGAGCCCTATTGATTTTCCTCTTGTCCGCAGGTGAAATGTATACTACCTTTACCTTTTTGGGTGCAAGTGGATCTGCTTATGGGGAAGGGGGTTCCATCTTTAGTATCGTATCATACGGCTGCCTGGCTACAGTGATCTCCTATTGGACATTTCCTGCTATCTGGAAGTATGCAAAGAAACACCAATTAGTTTCCCAATCAGATTTTTTTGTGAAAAAATATCAAAGTCCTTATCTTGGTGTGCTTGTTGCTGTAATAGGTGTTATAGCTTGTACTTGCTACTTAGTCCTGCAATTGAAGGGGTTAGGATATATCGTTTCAGCAACATCCTATGGGGCAATCTCTTCTACAGCAGCCATTTGGGTCGGAGCAATTGGCGTTACCATTTTTGTAATGGTTTCCGGTATTCACGGTTCTGCCAGGACAGCTATTTTGAAGGATATTCTGATTCTTGGCATTGTCGTATTTTTAGGAGTTTATTTCCCACTTCATTATTACGGCGGGCTCCAACCTATGTTTGAGGTCATTGAACAGGCAAAGCCGAACTATACCATACTTCCAAATCAGGGAATGAGCGTTTCGTGGTATATATCCACTGTTGTATTAAGCTCTATTGGATTTTATATGTGGCCGCACGGGTTTTCACCTATTTATGCTGCATCCAGCGAAAAAGCCTTACGGAAAAATGCTATCCTAATGCCAATGTACCAATTGATTTTATTGTTTGCCTTTTTTGTCGGGTTTGCAGCGATCTTACAGATGCCTGGATTAAAAGGCGGCGACGCCGATCTTATCTTGCTGCAGCTTTCTAAACAGGATTTTGATCCATGGTTTGTGGGCTTAATCGGTGGTACAGGCGTGTTAGCCGCTCTAGTCCCAAGTTCCATGCTGTTAATGTCAATATCAACATTGCTTGCAAAAAATGTATATAGCGTATTCACTCCATCAGCAACGGAAAATCAAATAGCAAAACTGGTAAAATACTTGGTTCCCATTATTTCTCTCGTAGGGATTTACTTGACCTTTAAAGGTGGAAACACCCTCTTTAGTCTCGCATTAATCGCCTATAATTTCATCACACAACTTGCTCCTGCCTTTTTCGCAAGTTTGATGAGAAAGAATTTTGTAACCAAACATGGAGCATTTGCCGGGATAATAACAGGAGGAGTGCTAGTCTCTATTATGGAACTGGGGAACATAAAAATCAGTCAACTATTTCCTTATCTTCCTCAAGCAATTAAAGACTTGAATGTAGGAATTATTGCCCTATTTGTCAATATCGTAGTCTTGGTGGTGGTAAGCCTTATGACAAAAAACATTAATTATACTCATCAAGGTACCGATAGTTTGGAGACGACAACGGAAGGGCACAAGGTTCAGATACAAAAAGAATCAAATAGCTAACTTATTTTCACTTCCGATATGATAATGAAAAACGAATGACCTCTTTTCTGGGGAAAGTTTTGTAGGACTCTATTTACAGTCGGGATAACGTCGATAATGAATTGGACTTTTTGGTTACAAAAGGAACAAACCGGTCTGAATATGGCCGGTTTGTTTCATTATTACTCTGTTTTGGAACTTTGATCTTTATTTCTTTTATTTCCTTTACTGTTGTCCCCACTAACAGGAGCTTGCCCGTGTAATTGCGGTGAATTTTGATTACGGCTGCCTTTATTGAATTTTTTTGTCATGACTCACATCTCCTTTCTTTTTTCAAATACAGTTTGTCCCTTTTTGGTGAACTTATGTTTTCACTTGAAAAGAACATCTAATTCATGTGATTTTCAAACCAAAGATAAAAACCGAAAATTGCCTTTCTAGGCATGTGATAAAAATATTTTGACGTACAACAAGAAAAAACATGAACCTTGAGATGTAGTGAGGAAACGCACTTCTTCCACACTGAAACTCAAGGCCAGTAAGTGATAGCTCATCAGTAAGGATGATAAAAAATTATCACTACCCATTGAAAAAAGGGGCTGAGCTGCATTTCATCAGGTTGGTTAGAATTGAGTCATAGAAGGCTGAGTCAAATCTTAAAACGCTGTCAGACCCTCCAAGCTATCGATCTGGAACCAGCAAAGGGAATTATCATTTCGCCCTTGAGGGATCTTACACAGACAAAGCGTTTAAAAAAGTCGTTTTGACTATTGAAAGTTCTGATTATGGAGATAAAATAAAAAAAATCGTTAGGGAATGTTGGAACTAGAGGATCTTTTATCATAAGTTCATTCAAGAGGTTTAAATTACATAAATCGCTACTTTATTTTTAATATACTTGCAGTAGTAGATTGTAGTTCTGAAAAAAAGAATAGTATATACAGATAAATGATTTCAAGGATACATGTGGTGTTTCTTTTAAAAGCATGTATAAACATCTTCATAGAGATCCTTCCTTTCTTATTGTAATTTCATCAATTATACTAATGATTTTATACAAAATCTTCCTCTTTGTTAGATTACCTACCATTGTTTTTCTGAAAGTAAGATTTTGTTGAAAAAGATTCGTTAACCAATTCCAAACTGGTGAATATCGTCAGAGGACCATTTTAAGTGGACAATATTTCCGAAAATTACCTCGATAGAATATATATTACGTGCTATTTTTGGAATGACAAAAACTGATTTTGGTATGTACTTTATGAAGGATCAATATGCTTTAACTTAAGGGCAGAATCTGTACTTTTGGCTTTTAATTCCACTCAAAATTACAGTCCATAAGTTCCTGTTCCATTTACGGTGATTTCCCCAACCCATCGAAAACTCCAAGAGTAAAACTAGGTAGAAAGTTGCAAGTACAGCTTTGCCCACAAAATTACAGTATTCTTCTGTTCTAATGTTTTAAATCATTTACTACATAAGGTCAATAAAGGGATGTTTTCACACTCCAGAACTACGCATATTCAAAGAACTAGAAAAAGTCGATTCCTGGTTGAATTAGATGCCCCTACCTAATCTCATATAAAAGTTATTTAGCTCCCCAATCATTTTCTTGTACTCTCATGGTAAATCGAAAAAATTATCAGTTATCCACTAGGCAGTCAATCACAATAAATTAGGCTTCATATAACACGAAAATCCTCCTTTGAATTCATTGTAACAGTGCATTCCAGGTGTTAAGAAAAGGACGAATCATGGCATTGACCTGTTAGAAATAAAGGCTCTAATGTGAGTGGTAATGAGTAAGAAGATCCATTTTTATAACATTCGTTGAATTCTGAAAACTACCGTGTTAAAATTTGGTAGCACCAGCAATCATTTTACGTATTTACCTATTAATAGGGCCCTATTATTCAGAAGATTGCTAGATTTTTTCGCATCTAGACTTTAGTGATTTACTGCGTAAAAATAAAATTAATAGGATTGGAGCTAAGTTAATGGGTGTAGATACTAATGCAAGTACGAAGAATAAATTAAAAGTTGATTATGTGTTTACAGATGCAGAGAATCAACTTCTTACAAATAAATTTTTGGATCTAAAATGTAATCCCTATGAAGATTACACTTCCTTTCGTTCAGAAATCGAAAACATAGTGGTAAACGATGTTGAAATAAAAGATATTGTGAAAAAAATAAAAGCTGCCGGCGATAGGATTTGGAAGGAAGAACCATACTTATACCTACAAAATTGCCCTATAGATAAAGATGTTCCTATTTTTGACCATGAATCACCAGTTCAATCAAAAAGAGAGCTTAAAAAAACATATGTTGGGGAAGGTTTTCTTCAATTCTATGCTCAAGTCATGGAAATGCCAGCTATTGGATATATAAATGTAAACGATGGCGATGTCTTTCAAGATATCTATCCAATGAAATCCTTATCAGAAACACAATCACAAAAAGCACTGGTAGCTTTAGGATTCCATAAAGACTTAGCAAATCATTTTGTTCGCCCTGATTTTGTGAATATGTTATCAATGAGGGCCTATGAAGGCAATCAAATCTTTACAACATTCGTCAAAAATATAGATTTAATTCAGAAACTTGATCCATCTGATTTAAATTTGATGCGTCAAGAACTATTTTATACACCTTTTGATGATTTATCGACATATGGTAATCGTACTGAATTAGGGCGTGCAAAAAATCACGCTATCCTATTAAATGAAGAAGAATTTGATATTGCATATTTTGAAAATCGGACAGTTGGTCTTACAGAAGAAGCCCAGGAAGTTGTAGATAAAATAAAAGTTTTATTACATGAATTAAAGGCTCCACACCTACTAAAAGCGGGTGAATTTATTTCCTTGTCAAACAATCATTCCATTCATGGTAAAGATGTTGAAGAAATCACGGATGTGGAAAAGCAAAGAACTCGTTGGATAATGAAAACCGTTAATTTGTGGAATTTGGATGAACACAAAGAGCATTATGTAGATGGTACGGATTGCATTGTAAATGGATAAATAATAGATCTGTCGGGAGTTGACTCCCGACAGGTTTATTTCCTCTAATAGTTTTAAATTTAAAATACATACTTAAGTAACCAAAGGAGGACAGCGTTATTGATTTACCAATACGCTAAATTATTATGAATAATAGGTTTCTTCAAAATACTTTTGAACTTATGGTAACTATATATCCAAATAACATTGCAATAAAAGATAAAGATATGGTTATAACATATAAAGAATTAGATAATTGGGCAAATGCTCTTGCCTATTTGCTTGTAAAGAAGGGTATTAACGAGGGAGACCGGGTCGCCATTGCATCAGAAAGATCCATTTCATTAATAGCTGCTATGCTTGCAACGCTAAAAGCGGGTGCTGCATACGTACCACTTGACCCTTCTTATCCATTGGACAGGTTGAATTATTGTATTGAAAAAGCAGAAGTTAATGTATTAATGACTGACGGTTCTGTTCCAGATTTAACCTTTAATCGAAATTCAATAGATTTAAGAGAGCATTCTAAAATTAGAGTGGAAGATCCTCCAATAGTTCTGATCAAAAATGAAACACCGGCCTATATCATTTTCACATCGGGTTCTACCGGACGACCAAAAGGTGTAGTTATCCCGCATCGTGCCATTGTCAATCATATGCAATGGATGCAAAAAGAATTTTCTTGGACAAAAGATGATGTTTTTTTACAAAAAACTGCATCGGGATTCGATGCTTCTGTTTGGGAGATATTTGCACCACTATCGACTGGTGCTACTATGGTTATTGGTTCTTCCAACCCATTTGATATTGCAACTGATATCAAAAGGCATAAAGTAACAGTTGTACAGTTTGTACCAACTGTACTTAAATTATTGTCAGAAATGGAATTATTATCCGGATTTACGTCTTTACGTCTATTGTTTTGTGGTGGAGAATCATTGCAAACATCATTAGTAAAGAAAATCCAAAAGACTTTACCAATACCGATTATAAATTTATATGGTCCTACTGAAGCAGCTATTGATACTACTTATAGAGTTTGTTTGCCAGGTGAAAATCATCTATTTAGAGAAATTGATTTGGGACAGCCAATCGATAATGCTTCAGTACATGTTGTGGATGAAGAGTTGAATATATTAGGTACTGGTTGCGAAGGGGAACTACTGATTTCCGGTGAAGGTCTAGCTTTGGGTTATTTTGGTCTTCCCGATGTTACAAAAGAGAGGTTCGTTATATGTCCTTCTACAGGTCAATTGTCTTACCTCACTGGAGATCTTGTTTATATTAGAGAAGATGGTAATTACGAATTTCGAGGCCGTAAAGATCTACAAATAAAGTTAAGGGGACTTCGTATCGAACTGGGTGAAATTGAAGAAACCATACGAGAAGTATCTTTCGTAAAAGACATAGTTGTAGAGGTTCGTGAAGAAGTTGAAGAACAATGGCTTGTAGCTTATGTACGTTGTGATTCTAAGTCTTGGGATGAGATTGAGTTAAGAAGCTATATTGAAAAACGTTTGCCTTCCTATATGATTCCTAATTTTTTTGTTCAGATGGATAGTTTCCCATATTTAGAGAATGGGAAAATGAATCGACGGGAATTATCTATAATACCTTTTAGAAGTAAAAATAATTTTGAAGGGATTCATGATAAATGGGAGCAAGTTATTGCGAATATTTGGGAAGAAGTCATTGGAGAAAAAGTTCATTCTGCAACAACTACATTTGCCTCAGTAGGAGGACATTCATTACTGGCAATTCGACTCGCAAACCTTCTTTCCACTGAGTTTCAGATATCGTTAACACATGGTTTTGTCTTTTTGTATCCAACAATTCGAAAACAAGCAGATTATCTGAAAAAGAATATGATAAAGAATGGCAAGAATACTGTAGTACCTAAGAAACTGGACAAGATCAAACAAAAATTTGATGCTAATCTTGAAGCTCCATTATCTTTGGGACAACAGGGGATACTATTCTTTGAACAAGAAAAAGGAGCATCTCAATATCATATAGCGTTTCTATTAAGCTTTGAAAAAGGTAGAACTACAAAAGTAGAAAAAGCAATTTCCTATTTACGGAGAAGACATCCGATTTTATCATCACGAATTATTTTAACTAACAATGGTGAATATATACAGAAATATGACAGTTCATTAAGCTCTGAAATAAGTGAATATTCAGTTACGGAAGCGAACTTAAGAAAAGTAATTCAAACTGAAGCAGAAAGGAAATTTGAATTAAATAAGGGAGGATTTCGTGCCTCATTATTTAGTGCTGACAAGGCGGAATATTTATTATTAACTTTCCATCATCTAATAGTTGATGGTTGGTCATCTCAGTTATTTGTAGACGAGTTACATGAACTTATTGAAACCGATCTAGTCGAAAATAAGGAAGTGAATGCTGCATTTTTCCAATTTGCACATAATCAAAATTCAATGGATTTTAGTGAGGGTCTTAAATTTTGGAAGGAATATCTAGAACGGATTCCAAATAAATCAAGATTCTCAACAAGTATGATGAAGGGGAGTACCCAAACAATAAATGGAAAACATATAAAGTTTTCATTACCAAAAGAACTAGAGCAAAAGATACTTTCCTTTAGTCAGAATACATCAATTACAGAATTCTCCATTCATCTAGCAATGGCAGCTTATGTCCTTGCTAGAATGAGTGGTCAACGAGATATCTGCATTGGGGTACCGGTTGCAAATAGAACCTACGAACAGGATTTTGAAGCAATTGGGAATTATGTTAATGTTGTACCATTTAGAATTAACTTTACTGAGGATGCTACATTAAAAAGTATTTCCGAAAAGATTGCAAAGGATTATGCTGAGATAATAAAGTATGAGCATATTCCAATTGAAAAAATCATTCCGTCTGTTCTAAAGAGTAGAAATAGTGATTATCGGCCACTATTTCAAGTTATGTTTGTATATAATAGATTTTTGAAAAAGCAACCCTACACTCAATTTAAAATGGAATCGGTTTTAAGTGATACTTCCAAATGCGATCTTAGTTTTATCATAGAACATGATGGAGGGAATTCAACATTCACTATAGAATACTGTGACGACTTATTTACGGATAATGTAATCTCAGAAGTGAAGCAGGAATGGATCTCTCAAATGCAAAAAATAGCTGATGAAACAATTAAATTTGAAATCCAAGAAAATTGCATTGAAGCTACAACGATAGAAAATGAAAAAAACTATCATGCAGATAAAGAAACTTTAATGAAAGTTCAAAACATATGGAAGGATATCTTCAGAAACTCAGACCACAATTTAAATAGTAACTTTTTTGAAATAGGTGGCCATTCGTTGTTAGCCATGAAATTTATTGCTCAACTAAATAAGAAATTCGAGCTAACTTTGCCAGTATCTATTGTATTTGATTATCCCACTATACAAGGGATAGCTCATGTTATAACAAACTCCATTAAACCTAATGGCGTAGTACACGTCTCACCAGCTGAGAACCGTCAAAAAATATGGTTTATTCACCCAGCTGGCGGAGCACTTTGGTGTTATAAAGAAATGGCTACGGAATTAAATGAAATGTTTGATGTATGGGGAATTGAAAGTGCGGAGATTCCTGAAAGTGATAAATTTGAAGATGATTTATTAAATATGGCTAAACGATATGCTTCTTATATTTTATCTGTTCAACATGAAGGGCCTTATTATATTACGGGTTATTCGTTCGGTGGTAATGTGGCTTATGAAATAGCTCGTTCCTTTGAAGCAGAAGGAAGAGACGTTGGTTTATTAACATTATTAGACTGTCATTTTAGTAAAGCTCGTGAGTTCGACAAAATGGAGTTTGTTAAATCATATGCATTAAAGTTTACAAATGGAGCAAATGATAAGTTTAATCCTGATGAGTTAACCCTTATGGACAAAGAAGAACTATTGGAATTCCTTTTAAACTTAGGAAAAAATGGCGGGCATCTCCATATGGACGCAGAGGTTGAGGATGTTAAGAGTGGCTTGGGAATTTGGGAAGCAAATAATATCGCTATTCATCGTTACAATATATCAGGATCTTTTTATGGTAAAGTTCTGTTTATACGAGCTGAAGAAAATGAGCATGATACCACTGTAGGTTGGGGAAATTACTTGGTTGGGGAATTAACAGTGCGTTCAGTTCCAGCTCAACATTTTACGATCTATAAATCTCCAAATGCTGAACAAGTTGCTAAGATTATTATGGAACAAGTTGCATCTATAAGATATGTATAAATTTAAGGAAAAAGGGTTTTTAGTATGAAAAAAAATCAAATGCGTTGGAGATTTTTTGCTGAGGGTATTCAAAACACATTATTTTATATGCTATTTCCATTTATTGTTTTATATCTAAACGATGCTTGGAACCCTTATCTAGCATCTGTAGGTTTGGCCATAATTTCAGTATTGGGTGTAATATCAGGTATTTGGGGTGGGATCTTTGCAGATAGGATAGGAAGAAGACCTATGATGATATCTTCAAGTATAGGTTTTCTAGCTGCGACTATATTATTTATCATTGGAAGAATAGTTGGAAGTAATATAATGGTATTTGGTAGCTTCGGTTTAATGAGTATAGCTTATTCTTCATATATACCTGCAGGAAGAGCTTATATATCTGATTGGCTCGATGAAAAGGAACAAAAAAAAGCTTATGTATTCACCTACCAAATATTTAATGTTGCGGTGACGCTAGGTCCTCTTATAGGAAGTTTTATATTTGATTCTATGCCTATTTGGTTTATCGGTACATCCTTAGTATCTGTTCTGACATTAGTATATATATCACTATGGAAAACTCCAGAATTTCAGGTTAATAGAAAATTAGGTAATGAAGAAAGAATAGATTCAAATGGTAAGTTTACAAAAGCAGTAGTGCTTATAGGAAAAGATAAACGTCTTTTAATTTTTGTTGTTGCCAGTGTATTTGCAGCTCAAGCTTTCATGCAGTTAGAAATATTGCTTCCTTCAACTTTACTGGATAGTTTAACTAAAAGTACATCAATATTCGGTTTTTCAATTAATGCTTCTCAAAACTATGCTTCATTGTTAATGACGAATGGCATTTTGGTAATTATTTTAGGTAGCATGGCGGCTAGACTTTCTTCAAAGTATAGCACGCGTTTTGGGTTTGTAGGTTCCAGTATATTGTATGCTTTCTCTATGGTTATCTTTGGTTTTTCTCAAAACTATATAGGTTTTTTTATAGGAGTCCTAATCCTTACAGTAGCTGAATTACTTGTTGTTAGTACACAGGACTCTTACATTGCTGGTATTGCACCTGCTAACCAAAAAGCACAGTACTTTGCTGCGGCAAATATTCGATATTCAATAAGTCGAATATTTGCTCCACAGTTACTGGCATTTGTACCATTGATTCGACATGAGGGAGCTTTTCTGGTCGCTGCTTTTTCTTCCTTAATAAGCGCTTTTTTATTTTTCATGCTCTTTCAAAAAAGAATATTAGCTTATAATTCAAAAGTGGAACAGAGTATTTCGGAGAAAATATAAAAAAAGGCAGAAATACTCTGCCTTTTTTTTATATGGCTTCTACATAGTAATATAAAGTTATTTAAAGTGCTTTCAACTCATTCATTATACTATTCAATTCTATAATATCGATATTATCTGGGAATTCAAAATGATTTTCATTTCGGTTATTAATACAAACACTTAAGGGATACCCAGGGCTATGATGATACAACTTAAATAGATAGTTAGACGTATCTCCAATTTTTAAACCTAGTGTTTTTAGTTTTGAAAATTCCTCTGTAGGTATTTCTAAACCATATTGATTACTTCCATTCAAGATTGAAAAAGTATTTGGGGAAACCAAAAACCCTGAACCTATACACTTTAACCAGCTTTCCTTCAGCGTCCACATTTTAAAGAAAATTTCGATTTGTTTAGCTTTGGGTGATTTAATTAAATACTTAAATTCTTTACTGCTAAAGGTACTTTTGGTAATTTCATGGATGTTAAAATTTTTGATTTCTTCTATATCAACGCCTATGGGATCATTATGAATGCCAACAACAACCCAGTCACCTGAATGGGAAATATTAAAGTGAAGTCTTCCTCCTACTAGATTGGGCTTCCCATTTTTATCTATGATAAAGTGGATATTTTGAAGCGGTTCTTTTAAAATGTCACTTATGAACAACTTAGCTAATAGCTCACCAAATAAAGAGCGGTATTTATCATTTTTCTTTTGTAATTTGTGTATGCTTAATTGTCTCTGTTTAGGTAACAAATTCAGCATTTCTTCATAAGTAGTTTCATTCAAATTAATTGGTAATTTTAAAGCGATAATCTTCACATTTGATCTCCTTATTTACCCTAATATTGGGGGCATGAGGATCATTTGGGTGATCTTTGCAAGCCCGTGGAAGACACAATTCTCAATTGCTATTTTTACTGGTAATGTCATTTTTGTTTAAAAATTCAATGATTCCATCCACCAATCCAGGGGATAATGGTAGTTCAGGATTTGTATAGGTTGCTAAATTTCCCTTCGATCTGCAGGGGCTTCTTTCAATACATGATTCATCTTTTCAAGTATAAGTAATTCAGAATCGCTTTTTTCTTTATGTAACGCTTTTGCGTTAGTTGGCGGCACTTGAATATCTCTATTACCGTTTACGATTAGAACAGGGATATTCAGTTCCTTTACTAATTCTATCGGGTTATATTGAATCCATGAAATCATGTAAGGTTGAACAGAAGGTCGGAATACACTTTGCAAATCAGCACTGACAGTCCCGACTTGTTTTCCTTGTTTTAGCTTTGCCAGTATATCTTTGGATTCCGTTAATAATGTCGGTGTCAGTTGCTCTTCAAACTGTTTAATGAGTACTTGGTCAATGGGTTCGCCTGCACCCGCTAATGAAATGAATATGTCTGTTTCTGTTTTCTTTGCGGCTGCCATCCCAATTAAAGAGCCTTCACTATGGCCGATGATGCCAACTTTGGAAAAACGGCCATCCTTTTTGGCAAATTGAGCCCAAGCAGCTGCATCATCAATATATTGTTCAAATCTCAGGTCCTTTTCTTTTCCTGCCAATTGCATATTTTCACCAATTCCGCGTTTATCATACCTAATGCTTGCGATACCTTTTTCTGCAAGACTCTCGGCTAACATTTTTAAACTATTATTTTTTCCGGGATTTGCAATGGTGTTACCATCTTTATCGGTCGGACCAGAACCCGCAATTATAATCATCACAGGAAAAGGCCCTTCATTTTTTGGTGTTTCCAAAAGGCCTTTAATGGTTCCGTTCTTTAAGTCGGCCTGCACGATTTCACCTGATTCTTTTTCTTCAACTGCCTGATCGGATTTCTTAAGCAATTCAAAGGGGAACGCTTGCCCATTTTGAACAAATGTTCCTGAAATCCTTTCCTGATCTACTTTCCCATCAAACGTTATTTTCTGATTTTGGATTTCCATATCAAAAAACAAGTCTGATTTACTTAACTTTACGCTTCTTAAGGGGAGTTCGTTCAACCCTTGTACAGGAATGCTTATCGTTCCATCTTTCTTCGTAAAATGAACAATGATTGGAAGCGGTTGATTTGGAATCTTAATATCTCCCTCCCACCTGCCTTCAATAGCTTTCAATGAGCTCACTTCCTTCGATTTCTCTTCCACCTGTACCGCGTCCTTGGTTCTGCAACCTACCATTAATACAAAAGCACTTATGATAATACATATAATCGCAAAAGGTCTTTTCATTTGAGCCATTTCCTTTCTTTAATAATTAGAGATAAAAAGATATTTTTTTTTAGAACATGTAACGTGTTTCTTTGTTTCAGTCATTCATATCCGTCTTCATTATAAGTAAGTATTAATATATAATTCCAATATTTTCCCTTAATAGGGTGTTTCTTTTTTCGGTGTATCCTTTTAAAAATGGTGGCAAGGCGGCTGTGAAGTGGGATGTTATTAAAAAAATATCGAAGAGACATTCAATCAGACCGTCTTAATCGGGAGCGCTTAAGTCGGTGTGGTTCTCATGTTCCTCTTTTAAAGGTAGGATATTAGGTCAAATTTAGAATTATTTGAATCAAACATTGACATCTAAAAGAAACTCTTTTAGAGTGGATTTGTAAATTAAATATCCTCGTTAGGTGAGGCTCCTGTGTAGGAGATACGCTACTGCCCAAAAATGTCGAAAGACGCCAATGGGTCAACAGAAACCATCGACATAAGGTGGTTTTTAATGTAGCTGGCTTTGTCCTATGCCACACAGTGCTAAAGCTCTACGAATGGAGGAACTGGATTTATGCTTGTATTTGTCATTCAGTCATACGACTGTTTGTATTTGTCATCCAGACAATGTACGCATATAAACCGTATTTAACACCTTCATTTGTAATGGAGGTGTTTTTATTTTTTCCTGGAGGTGAGGATAGTGGGGAACTATTCACGACGATATATTCGAAGTCTAATGAAAATTGAATGAACACAAAGATTTAGGAAGGGGAATAATAATATTTTTTACTCTTAATATTTAAGGGAAATATTTTTTGGCTCCCCTAAAAAGGAGTGAGTGACGAAATGATAAAAATCCTGACGGAAGATCAAATAACTTTACAAATCATAAAAGTTTTAAAAGAAGGGAAAAAGAAAGAATTTCAAGCAATATTAGAAGAACTCCAGCCATATGACATTGCGCGAATTTTTGAGGGGCTGCCTGAAAAACACCATACACGCTTCTTGTTATTACTTGATTCAGAACAAATCGCTGAACTGATTCAAGAAGTAGAAAAAGAACATCAATTAAAAATCCTTAGTAAATTAGGAATAGAGAAATCCGGCCATGTAATGAATCTAATGGATAATGATGACCTAGCTTCATTGTTAGAGGATCTATCCCCTGGAAAAATTGAAGAACTTCTTTCAGGCATGGAACAAGAAGAATCAAAAATTGTTCAAAATATGATGAATTATCCCCCTGAAACTGCCGGGCGAATAATGACAAACCGTTTTGTATGGATTCCTCAACATTATACGGTTCGTGAATCAGTTGAAAAACTGAAAATCTTTGCGGAGTTTTCGGAAACGATCAATTATCTTTATGTAATAGATAATGATAAAAAATTAGTAGGTGTTGTCTCATATCGGGATTTAATAATAAATGATGAATCTGAAAAAATTCAAGATATTATGTATAGCCGGGTTATCTCCGTATCTGCTTATGAAGACCAAGAAGAGGTAGCTCGTGTTATTGAGCGATATGATTTTTTAGCAATTCCTGTAGTTGAAAAAAATAATGAGTTATTAGGAATTGTAACCGTCGATGATATTATTGATGTTGTCATTAAGGAAGCGAATGAAGATATTGAAAAATTATCGGCTTCCGGTAAAGCTATAGACTTTGACACGAAGGCGCACGTGGCCGCATATCGTCGGCTACCCTGGCTTATTTTACTTTTATTTATCGGCTTAGTGTCCGGAACTATAATAAGCGGTTTTGAAGAAACATTGTCCAAAGTTGTTGCACTTGCTTTCTTTATGCCGATGATCGCAGGGATGACTGGAAATACAGGTACTCAATCTTTAGCTGTTGTTGTAAGAGGCCTAATCACTAGTGATACAGATAAAGGTGTTGTAACCAGACTTATTATGCGGGAACTGAAAGTTGGATTGATAATAGGAATTACCTGTGGAATATTAATTTCCATCATAGCTTATGTTTGGCAGGGAAATCCCGTTCTGGGATTAGTGGTTGGAAGTTCGTTAGTGATGACCCTGATTATCGGGACATTAGCTGGGACCATTATTCCTTTGATATTATATAAATTCAACATCGATCCTGCCGTTGCTTCTGGACCGCTAATTACAACACTGAATGATATACTTTCGTTACTTATTTACTTTGGAATTGCAACGATGTTTATTTCAAAGTTGATGTAGTCTATCCATTAAACCAAGTTCATATATGCTTGCAAGGATTTTTCAAGGGCGAACATAGTCTCGATGATTTCAGTACAAACTGCCAGGCTGCCGTTTTAAATCGGGAATATAGATAAGAAGAAAAAGTAGCTGCTAATCTTGAACATTTGCCAAACAGACCAAAAAATAGTGTATTTCAAGCTGCGGCCTTTTCTCGGTATCCAAACGGGGAAAGGCCGTTAATTTTCCTGGGAAGCGAACCGTATATGGTAGTGTGCCTACGTACATTATTTATTCTTAAAATGAATATTGAAGGTAACAAAGCCATTTCCTGATGGACCTTTATATGAATGAAAAACATGGGACATAATAGGTTGTAGCAAGTTTAGGGTTTTCAGGAAAGGCTACATAAAGAGTGTTATGGAAGCAATAGCCAATCATATTCTTTGACCTAAGAACTTCATCAGTGATACGCTTCTTTTCGAAATTACGTATTCAAAACCAAGGAGGAACAATGATGACACAAACCAAACAACAAATGATCACCCTGGCAAATCGTCCAAAAGGTATGCCTTCGAAAGGGGATTTTAACTTTGTTGAGAGTGAAGTTCCCACACCAAAGGATAATGAAATTTTAGTACGTACACTATATTTATCTGTCGATCCATACATGCGTGGCAGAATGCAAGATACCAAGTCATATATTGCTCCATTTGAATTGAATAAGGTTATCACAGGTGGAGTGGTTGCTGAAGTTGTTGAGTCCAAATCGAATTCCTTCAAACAAGGGGATGTCGTTGTTGGGAATATCGGCTGGGCAGAATACACAGTTGTCACTGAAAAGGAAATCCGCGTGATTGATCCCAAGGTGGCTCCGGTCACAACTCATTTAGGGATTCTTGGAATGACCGGTTTAACTGCTTACTTTGGCTTGCTTGATATTGGTAAACCTCAAGAAGGTGAAACTGTAGTGGTTTCAGGAGCAGCTGGAGCAGTTGGTTCAGTAGTCGGACAAATTGCTAAGATTAAAGGTGCGAAGGTTGTTGGCATCGCCGGTTCAGATGAAAAACTTGAGTACTTAACGAAAGAGCTCGGATTTGATGGAGCCGTAAATTATAAAAGAGATAGTTTTAAGACAGATTTAGCTAATGCTGTTCCTGATGGAGTCGATGTTTATTTCGATAATGTGGGCGGCGAGGTGTCCGATGCTGTTTTCACACTTTTGAATGCGAATGCCCGAATTCCATTATGCGGAGCGATTTCCTCTTATAATGCAGAAGGGAAAGATCTAGGGCCGCGTCTCCAATCGGCGATGATCAAAACGAGTGCACTTATGAAAGGTTTCACAGTTGGAAATTATGCCGCTAGATTCCAAGAGGGAGCTACGGATTTAGGTAAGTGGCTTCAAGAAGGAAAGCTGAAGTATGAAGAAACGATTATTGAAGGATTCGAAAACACACCTGATGCATTTTTAGGTTTGTTTAAAGGAACGAACCTCGGTAAACAGCTTGTAAAAGTTGCGGAACCTGAATTCGCTCAAATATAAGTTTTAAGGAAATAAAGCTGAGGAAGGTCCTTTGTTGTGATTTTAGCAGCTTATAATAAAAAGCGGCCTTTTTTCGATATTCAATCGGGGAAAGGCCGTTTTCCTTTCAAGTTAAAATACAATCCTTCATTACCTTTAGTGGTATCTTTTGAACCATATGAAGGATATTAATTATTAGAAGTCACCTCATTCACTGCAGGGTCAATAGAATCATTAATGAAAGGATAAATTGAAAATGAGTGAAAATAAGCACCCTTCCAAACCTCTGAAATCAGATGCGATACAAACGACATTTAAACAGGCTTTTGAAATAAAGAAGAATCCATTTCCATGGATGAAAGCACTAAGTGCAGGCATAGCTGCTGCCTTACCTGTTTTCATTGGCTTATTATTCGGAAATTTAGCGTACGGTTTACTGGCAGGAATAGGAGGTTTCACTTATTTATACGTTTTTAACCAACCGTATCACCAAAGAGCAAAAAAGATTTTCTTTGTGATGTTGGGTCTTGCTTTATCTGTTGTTTTAGGAACGCTTTTGGCTCCATACCAATTGGGAACAGCCATAATGATGGGAATCATCGGGGCAAGTGTTTTTTTTATATTTGGTGCATTAAAGATTACCGGTCCTTCGGCGGTATTCTTCGTCCTGGGTTTCGCACTTGCGACAGGTATGCCGGTTGATCAAAGTCTGGCCCCATTACGTGGGGGCCTCGTTTTAATGGGTGGGGCACTATCTTGGATAATCTGTATGTTAGGCTGGTTTTTCAACCCGCATGGACCGGAATCGCTTGCGGTGGAAAAGGTGTACAGAGAATTGGGGGCATTCTTTGATTCCATTGGCACCGAGAAATTCAATAAAGCAAGACATGGAACGGTATTGGCGATGAAACACGCTGAAGATACACTGCTAGCCGGGTTTTCTAATGGACGAAGTTCTGATGAGTTAAAGCGGTTGTTTCTATTGAATGAACATGCGAATGCCATATTCCTGGAGGCTCTGGAAATCTCCTTGAACAAAAATATCGTAATGCCGCTTGAATTAGGTCAATCCGTTCGTGCCCTGGCTTGTTCCATTGCATCTAAAACAAAGAATAAAAAAAAGATTCTTCAACCTGACCAAATGACTGAAGAGGTGGAAGATTTATTCATGAAGATTTATGATGCAGATGCCATCATGAATGAACCTGTCCAGAAAATCGATCAAGCAGCAACCATTTCAAAGCCTTCTTTAAAAACCATTTTTCTTGGGGCGTTCGATAAGACTTCAATTGTCTTTCTCTCTTCCGTTCGATATGGAACAATCCTTACCATTGCCGCCATCATCGCCTATTCCGCCGATTTTAACCGGTCGTACTGGATTCCCTTATCATGTGCGGCCGTTATGTCGGGTTCGACCATCATCTCCACATTCCATCGAGCGGTCCAAAGGACTTTCGGGACGGTCATCGGACTCCTGCTAGCAAGTTTAATTCTAGCTGCCGTTCAAAACGAGTTCATCATCGTTTTAATCATTTTACTGTTGACATTCATTACAGAGCTTTTCATCGTTCGGAATTATGGATTGGCAGCGATGTTTTTTACCCCTTCAGCATTGATCATGGCGGAATATTCATCTCAAAGCTATGATTTCAGTTTTTTTGCGACTGTAAGGATAACCGATATCGTCGTTGGAAGCTTGATAGGTCTTATTGGGGCGCTGTTACTAGGCAGTCGTTCTGCATCCAGTCTTCTCAATCATTTGATGGCGAAAACGATTCGGAGCCAGGGGCAGTTATTATTGATGGCGTTCTCTGAAAAAGATAATGATCTTGCAATAGATGAAAGCAGCGAAAGGAACAAAATGCAAACAAATATGGTGAATCTATTAACGGTCTACAATGCATCCCTTGGTGAGATATTCAAAAACAAGGCTAGACTGGAATCTCTATGGCCCGTTATATTTTCGATAGAACAGTTGGGCTATTATCTAAATGCCAGCTTAAAATCCACAGAACGGCCAGTACTATCAGAGAGAGAGCTAGCACAAATGCTGTATGTTTTCGAAACCATGGCGATAGCGGCAGATAAAGGTAGATCAATTACTAATAAAGAAGTGCCTAAAATTGAAGGATATTCAAAAATCCGCCAGGAAATTTTGGATCTTCAAGAAGCGCTTCGGTTTTCCGGGAAAGCAACTGGCTAATCAATCTAGTGATTCTAATAAGGAATTTCTTATTTGACTCCATTCGCCTCTGTTAATAGGATGAAATTGGCAGGATTATAGAAAAGTCTGTAAAAATGCCGGTTTTCATTATAAAATGTACTTACAAACAGAAAGGTGATGAACCATGTCAAACGTTGCTAAATTTCGTGATTTTTTAACTAGTGAGAAAATCTATATGAATGAGTTGAATGAAGATGGCACCACCTTTTTTAGAGCTGAGCAAAAGTTAAAGGACGGGTGGAAGGTCCTTTTAGTATTTGCTTTCAATCAAGATGAAAATGTGGCGGACTTATTTTGCTTTAATGTCGCCGAGTTGAAGAATCCTGAAAAGAAACAGGATGTACATACACTGTTGAATGAATATAATGCTAATTTTAGGTATTCCAAGCTGTATGAAGAAAATGGGACCATTTCCATTCGGTATTCATACTCCATTGAGGGGGACATCGTACCGGATCTGGCGTTCAGGAAGTTAATCATGCTGCTTGAAACGGCACAGCAGGTTTATCCGCGATTAATGGAAGTCATTTGGTCTTAAATCATCATATAGGATGAAAAAGTTCTCTGAATCAGGGGACTTTTAACATCTTTACTAGAGTGAATGAATATATTAACGTTACAATACATTAATTATTAATTTTTTTTAAAAGAACTATTGCATTTTTTCACATTAAACTATATAATTAATTTTGTTAGTGATTCGACAAAGTTCTACAAGGATATGCGGGTGTAGTTTAGTGGTAAAACCTCAGCCTTCCAAGCTGATGATGAGGGTTCGATTCCCTTCACCCGCTCCAATACATACTCATAACGTAGGGTTTCGTTACCTGGAGAACGAAGCTTTGCGTTTAAATATTTTACAAGAATTCTACTGTTTACAGTGGAATTTTTTTATTGTCCAAACTAACTACATTCTATGGAAGCGTTAATACCGGATGTCCTACCGTAACGAAAGCAGGAGTTTTCTATTTATTGATAATTCTTCATCAGGGAGAGTGGGGATTTCGATGAAGTACACACTTGTTAAAAGAGATTAACTACGTTAGTAGAATCAGTTTGAATAAGTGTGTGTGGCGGAAAGGGCGCGGATCTCTGGAATCAACGAGATTATAAATATTATTTGTCATGTAATTACCCAAGCTTGTAGTTTTGATAAAGAGAGTGAATATCCTTTATGCTCTAAAATCCCAGGAATCATTTTATCGCATTTTTCAGGGTATGGCCGAACGGTTGAATAAAAGGATATTCGCGCACTGGTTATCATAATTATCCATATAAGTTAGGAAAAATCATGAAAAGACCCCTTCCGATTGTGGAAAGGGGTTATTTCCGTTCAATTTTAATTATCCTTCTACAATCGAGTAAGTCCCTTCACCACCGTGGATTTCAAGGAACATATCCATCAAGGATTTCGTTAGCTGATCTGCTTCCGTGATTGGAGTATTGGGTTGTAAATAAATGATTTGGATGGCTTTTTTCGTTCCTTCGGTGACTTTCGTGCGTTCTGAATCAACGTAAGGACTTCCGAATGCGCCATCATGATCAGCTGATGTGATCATATTTTCCATGGAATTCAAGCGGCCGTTCAAACCGTAATAACCATCTGACCCTTCGCCAATCTTTATCGAGATGTCTCCTGATAATTTTTCCGCATCATAAATGCCAATTGGAACTTCATATAACAGCGAGAAGAAGTTATTCAAATCGATGGCTGAATGGATGGGTGTCAAGTAATTCTGTTTTTTTACGCGGCGGTAAAGGGCTTCCACGGAGGGGCGATACCGTGATGGGTTTGTTCCCGTAGCCTTGAAGATCTCCCGCCAAGCTTTAATGCCGGAAAAGTCGGTCAATTCCTTTTCTTCAAGGTCGAAGAAAAGAGCTTCCTGAAACAGTTGAAGTCTTCCCTTCACCATTTGCGGGGAGGGGCCTACTTCGATGTTTTCATATGTAATGATCCCAACTTTGAATTCAGGGATTTTACTGCTAATATTAGCTGATACGGTAATTTCCAACCGTTTCACCTCCAAAAATGATTGCAATTAGTTTATCATAGATAGCAATGGTTTGAAATGGATTCAAGCTTCAATGGGAATACTGGATGAAGTAGGTGATTAATATGGATATGAACTCATTCAAGCAAGAAGTGATTTTATATAGTAAGGAAATCGGCATCGATAAAATTGGCTTTACATCGGCCACGGCTTTTACCGAATTGAAAGGTCGGCTGATACGTCAACAGGAACTGGATTATCAGTCAGGGTTTGAAGAAGCCGATATAGAAAAAAGGGTAAGGCCTGAATTGATATTCGATAAACCGCAATCCATCATTTCGATTGCGCTTGCTTACCCTTCGAAATTGAAGGATGCTCCGCAAAGTACAAAAAGTGAGCGACGCGGGATCTTTTGCAGGGCTTCTTGGGGAACGGATTATCATACCGTTCTCCGAAATAAATTGCTGTTGCTTGAGAATTTCATTAAAGATAAAGTGCCAGGGACATTGACGAAATCCATGGTTGATACGGGTGAATTATCAGATAGGGCAGTGGCTGAGCGTGCAGGAATTGGCTGGAGTGGAAAAAACAGCATGATCATCACTCCGGAATTCGGGTCTTATGTATATTTGGGGGACATGATTACCAACCTGCCATTTGAACCTGATCAACCGATGGAAGATCAATGCGGGACATGCAATAAATGTGTCGATGTTTGCCCGACTGGTGCGCTCGTTCAGGGCGGGCAGCTAAATTCCAAGCGTTGCATTGCATTCTTAACGCAGACAAAAGGTTTCCTTCCGGATGAGTTCAGGACGAAAATAGGCAATCGTTTGTATGGGTGTGATACATGCCAGACAGTTTGTCCGAAAAACAAAGGAATGGATTTTCATTTCCATGAAGAGATGGAACCAGACCCCGAGCTGGCGAAACCGCTGTTGAAACCACTGCTTACGATGTCAAATCGGGACTTTAAAGAGACATACGGCCATGTATCTGGCTCTTGGCGTGGTAAAAAGCCAATCCAACGAAATGCCATTTTAGCATTGGCCCACTTCAAAGATGAAACGGCATTGCCCCAATTGATACAGGTCATGAAGGAAGATCCAAGGCCCGTAATCCGGGGAACGGCGGCCTGGGCAGTTGGGAAAATTGGACGGGAGCAGGCCGTTTCCATTCTGGAAGAAGCACGAATGAAGGAAACGGATGAAGAGGCACTGGCGGAAATTGAGAAAGGACTGCAGTTTACCTTGGAAACAAAATGATATCTAAAATGCAGTCGCCCCGTAAATATTAATGGGGCGGCTTTTTTTGCTTAAGATATTCCGGTGCCTTCTAAGGAAACCTTTTTAATGCGTTTCATTATATTTAAAGAATTGAAATTCCCACATTATATGAAGTAGTGTTTTTGTCCATGCCCTCATACATACACATTAGCATAGATGGTAAGAAGGAGGGCATGAACTTGAGGGAACAATTGCAACGCCTTTTACAAGAAAGAGTGGAGTCTTATACTTCCGATGATCTGGAACGGAGTGAAAGGAAGTTACATTTGAAGAAGAAAATGATGAGGAACCGTGCTGCGGAAATTGTTCGGGTGAATGCGGCAGGCAAGGTACATTCGAAGAAAAAGGAAGACAATGATACAGTCCTAGCATATCATGTGCATCTGCAATATTTATTGAAACAGGAGGATTCATTTTATATAGAAGAAGAAATGGAAGAAAGGGAGGCCCGGTTTCGAAATGGGTATATAGTGGATGAACGAGAGCTTTTTCCCAGCTTTGAAACCGAAGAGGCACCGCCAAAATGTGATCCAGGCGGAGATCGTCTCGCATATAAATATGATCGGATGAAGGCCGTCCAATATGCCGAGCGTTGGTGGAATGAATTCAATCCGGCTTATCATAAATTCACTGATGATTGTACGAATTTCATTTCACAATGTTTACATGCGGGAGGAATTCCGATGTGGGGGGCGCCAAACAAAAAAAAGGGCTGGTGGATAAGAGGGAAAAGCTGGAGTTATACATGGACGACGGCCCATTCCTTATATCATCTGCTAAAAGCCGGGAATGCCATTAGAACAAAGCAGGTGGAGTCGGCCCAGGAATTGAATTTGGGTGATATCCTCTGCATAGATTTCGAAGGGGACGGACGGTTTGATCATAACTTGATTGTTACGGCGAAGGATCAGGACGGGATGCCGCTTGTGAATGCACATACGATGAACAGCCGTCACCGATATTGGACGTATGAGGATTCGACCAGGTATACACCGAACATCGTTTATAAATTCTTTGTGATTTTGGATGGAGGGTGATTGGTTTTTAGTCTTTTTTGTTTAATGCTATAATTAAGGTGAAGTTCAAACTAGAGGTGAAAATGAAGTGTCAATACATGTAGTTTTATATCAACCACAGATTCCAGCAAATACAGGAAATATCGCAAGAACATGTGCAGGGACGGATACGTCTTTACATCTCATCCGCCCGCTCGGTTTCTCGACGGATGACAAACAGCTTAAACGGGCCGGACTCGATTATTGGGAGAATGTAAAGATCCATTATTATGATTCGTTAGAAGAGTTTTATGAAAGAAATGCCGGCGGTGAATTTTATTACTTAACGAAATTCGGGGAGCAGCCGCATTCCAGCTTCGATTACAGTGATCAAGACAGTGAAATATACTTCATTTTTGGCCGTGAAACGACGGGTCTCCCGAAAGAACTGATCCAAGAAAATATGGATCGGTGCCTGCGGATTCCGATGACGGATAAAGTACGTTCCCTTAATCTGTCGAACACGGCTGCCATCTTGGTTTATGAAGCACTGAGACAGCAAAATTACCGTGAATTGGATTTGAAAACAAAAGGTTGAGTTTCATCAATGGCATACTGTCATCGGGGGCTTTTGAGCCCCGATGATGGATTCTTTACTTTACATATTCTTAAGGGGTGGGAGCATTGAATAACATTATTGAGAAGATTTTAGATCACCGTTCAGTTCGTTCATTTGAGGACAAGTTATTGTCTGAGGAGCAAATCAATACGATTGTGGAATGTGCCCAAGCGGCATCGACTTCAAGCTATATCCAAGCGTATTCAATCATAGGGGTAACCGATCCGGAAAAGAAAGCCAAGCTTGCTGAACTTGCCGGACCACAATCATATGTAGAGAAGAATGGACATCTATTCGTCTTTTGCGCCGATTTATATCGTCAGGATATGGTTTCACAAATGGAAAACACGGACCTGTCCGAATCGATTGAAAGTACGGAGAAATTCATGGTTGCCTGTATCGATGCTGCTCTTGCGGCTCAAAATGCAGCATTGGCAGCAGAATCAATGGATCTTGGCATTTGCTATATAGGCGGGATCCGCAATAATCTCCCGGAAGTGTCAGCGATTTTGAATATACCGCATCGCGTTATGCCATTATTCGGTCTAGTGGTCGGATATCCGAAAAACCGTTCGGATAAAAAGCCGCGTTTGCCGCTGTCCAATATCTATCATGAAAATGGATACCAGGAGGATAAGCAAGAATTCATCGGACAACTTGAAGAGTATAATGAAACGATTTCCAGCTATTACGAGCAACGGACTAAAGGTAAACGAAAAGACACCTGGACCGAGCAAATGGCTGGAATGCTTGGAAAGAAAAGCAGGTTGTACATGAAAGATTATGTTGAAAAACAAGGTTTTAAGAAACATTGATAGATGAAATTGCTTATTAGGAATATTCCTGCCTTCCCGTAAATGACATCTTTCCAAGTCCTGAGTATGGGCCAAGCGGTAAAGATCCCGGAAATGTTTCCGGGATCTTTACCGTTTTCATTTATATACGGTTCGGCTCAAAAAATCCCGGCAGAGTTTCTTCTTATATACCCATGAAATTACCATTGACAATATATATAGATAGAATTATAGTAATTAGGTAATAGATAATGATAATCATTTTCATTTGAGTTTTTACTTACCTATTTTTCAGTAAATGGAGGTTGAAAAATGGTTCGACTATATACAGAGAATTTAAATATTGGTTATGGTGAACGTTTAATTGTAAAAGATCTCAGTGTGGAAATTCCAGATAAAAAAATCACAACGATCATCGGTTCAAATGGATGTGGAAAATCCACACTTTTGAAAGCGATCACCAGGATCATTCCAAATCAATCAGGTTCGGTTGTTTTAGATGGAGTGAATATTTCAAAAGAAAGCACTAAGATCCTTGCAAGAAAAATGGCCATACTTCCGCAGACACCCGAGAGTGCAAGCGGATTGACGGTTGGGGAGCTCGTATCATATGGGCGTTTTCCCTATCAAAAAGGTTTTGGGCGCCTGACCCAAAAAGACTTTGATGTGATCGATTGGGCACTTGAAGTGACCGGCACGAAAGACTTCAAGTTCCGTCCGGTGGATGCTCTTTCAGGAGGTCAGCGCCAGCGTGTTTGGATTGCCATGGCCCTTGCCCAGGAAACGGAAATCATTTTCCTAGATGAGCCGACCACTTATTTGGATATGGCGCATCAACTGGAGGTTCTAGAATTATTACAGAAGCTGAATGTAGAACAGGGACGTACAATCGTCATGGTTCTTCATGATTTAAACCAAGCGGCTCGCTTTGCCGACTATATCATTGCCTTAAAGGACGGGGAAATAGTCAAAGCGGGTGATTGCGAAGAAGTCATCACTCATGAAGTGCTTAAGGAAGTATTTCATATTGATGCGGTAATCGGGCGAGATCAACGAACGAACAAACCAATGTGCAGCACATACAATTTATTAAAAGGAGATTTGACAACAAATGAAAAAGGTAATGATCCCGTTTATACTGCTGTTAGTGTTAATTATTAGTGCTTGTGGTAACGAGTCAACCGAAAAAGAAAAAAGCACCGCTTCAAAAAAGGAAAAACCAGGTACCATCACATATCAATCTGAAAATGGTCCTGTTGAAGTTCCGGCAGATCCTCAGCGTGTTTTAGTACTATCTTCTTTCGCAGGTAACGTAATGGCATTGGGTGTTAACCTTGTAGGGGTTGATTCATGGTCTAAAATGAACCCGAACTTTAAAGAGCTAAAAAATGTCGAGGAAGTAACGGACGAAAACCTGGAAAAAATCATCGAATTGAATCCGGATTTAATCATTGGTTTATCAACGATTAAAAATGTCGATAAATTAAAGGAAATTGCTCCAACTGTAACGTATACATACGGAAAAGTGGACTATTTAACACAACATGTAGAAATTGGTAAACTTTTGAATAAAGAAAAAGAAGCTCAAGCATGGGTGGATGATTTCAAAAAACGGGCAAAAACAACCGGTGATGAAATTAAGGCTAAAATTGGAGAAGATGCTACCGTTTCCGTTTTCGAAAAGTTTGACAAACAGTTCTATGTATACGGCGATAATTGGGGCCGTGGAACGGAAATCCTTTATCAAGAAATGAAATTGGGCATGCCTGAAAAGGTAAAAGAAACGGCATTGAAAGATGGTTACTTTGCCTTATCATTAGAAGTCCTGAAAGACTATGCCGGTGATTATGTGATTTTGAGCAATAACAAAGATCAGGACAATTCATTCCAGCAAACAGATACGTTTAAAAACATACCTGCCGTTAAAAACAATCAACTATATGAAGCTGATGCAAAAAAATTCTACTTCAATGATCCAATAACATTAGAATACCAATTAGACTTCTTTTCCAAAAGTTTTCTCGGAAAATAATACAGCCAGGGAGAGGGATTCCAATTCCTCTCCTTTTATTCTATAAAAAAGAGATGAGAGAGACAGATGACTAATGAAAATCAACGTTTCATCCCATTTATATATAAACTGATCATAGGGATCGCTCTATTCATAGGCATGTTCATTATTTCAATGGCATTTGGTGCTGCGGATGTTACCGTAAAAGATGTCTGGCAAGCACTGACGTCGAATGCTGCTGGTGAAAAGCTTTCAATCATTCGGGAAATCCGTTTCCCTCGTGAAGTGGGGGCAATCTTTGTGGGTGCAGCACTTGCCGTTTCCGGTGCCATCATGCAGGGAATGACTAGGAATCCACTTGCTGATCCAGGGTTGCTTGGATTGACGGCAGGAGCCAATGCAGGTCTCGCCATTACTTTGGCATTTATTCCAAATGCCAATAATTTAGGAATCATGATTGCGTGTTTTATAGGTTCCGCTGTGGGGGCAACCATGGTTTTCGGGATCGGTGCGATGAAAAAGGGAGGATTTTCTCCTTTACGGATCGTATTGGCTGGTGCTGCAGTCTCTGCATTCCTTTTTGCCGTTTCGCAAGGGGTCGGCCTTTATTTCAAAGTATCAAAAGATGTATCGATGTGGACTGCAGGCGGGAATATCGGAACATCATGGGACCAGCTTCGTGTAATCGTCCCGTTCATTTTAATAGGCATCCTGATCTCCCTTATCTTTTCCAGACAGCTCACCATACTAAGCTTAAGTGAAGAAGTGGCGGTAGGATTAGGTCAAAAGACAACACAAATAAAGGCGGTTCTCTTCGTAGTCATCATTCTCCTGGCTGGCGCTGCCGTTGCACTTGTTGGAAATATGGTATTCATCGGGTTAATGGTTCCCCATATGGTTCGGGCTTTCGTGGGTACGGATTATCGATTCATCCTGCCTATGTCCGCGATTTTAGGAGCCACTTTCATGCTACTTGCCGATACGATCGGCCGTACAATCAATTCTCCATATGAAACACCTGTGGTAGCGATTGTTGCGATGATAGGTTTACCTTTCTTCCTCCTAATCGTGCGTAAAGGAGGTAAAGCATTTTCATGATCCAGTCAGCTTTAGTCAAAAAACAGCGATGGATAGTAGGTGCACTATCCGCACTCATTATCATTACGATCATAATAGGGACGTGTTCGGGATATTCGAATCTTTCTTTAGGGCGACTGATTCCAACGCTTTTCGGGCAAGGGACATTTAAAGAGGAATTCATATTATTTTCCGTCCGATTACCACGAATCATCATTACCATTTTAGCAGGCATGGCCCTTGCACTGTCGGGAGCCATCCTTCAAGGAATCACACGTAATGATTTAGCCGACCCCGGAATCATCGGGATCAACTCAGGAGCTGGTGTTGCCATAGCCGCTTTCTTTCTGTTTTTCCCGCTAGACGCTGGATCGTTTGTTTATATGGTTCCGCTTGTCGGTTTTATCGGCGCGTTATTGACGGCCTGCTTAATATATATCCTCTCATTTAAGAGAAGGAGCGGCCTTGAACCCGTTCGATTAGTGTTGATCGGGGTTGGTTTTTCAATGGCGCTTTCAGGCCTGATGATTGTCCTCATTTCATCAGCGGAACGAGCCAAAGTCGATTTCATCGCAAAATGGTTGGCGGGAAATATATGGGGAACGGATTGGCCTTTCATTTGGGCAGTTCTTCCATGGTTAATCATCCTCATTCCATTCACTTTATATAAAGCAAATCGTTTGAATCTGCTTGGTTTAAGTGAACCGGTAGCAATTGGGGTCGGAGTATCGATTGAAAAGGAGCGGATCGTATTGCTAATCACGGCTGTAGCACTGGCCGCGGCTGCCGTTTCTGTTACAGGCGGAATTGCATTCATTGGACTCATGTCCCCGCATATAGCAAAATCTTTGGTAGGACCTCGAAATCAGCTATTCATTCCGGTTGCCATTTTAATCGGTGGATGGCTATTGTTGCTTGCCGATACAATAGGCCGTAATATAATTGAACCCGAGGGGATCCCTGCAGGTATCATGGTTGCATTAATTGGTGCTCCTTACTTCATGTATTTATTGTTAAAAAAATAAAATCTTGCAAAAATCCCCTGAAATCTTTCAGGGGATTTTATGTTTTTTCAGAGCTTCCGTAGTTTTTGAAAATCAGGATTATTTATATCTAATTATTTCATCAGGACTCAATCGTTTCGCTTCGAAATAAAATACTTGAATAAACTTTTTTGTATTTACCCGGGTAGGTGTAAGAACTATTGTTGAATCATTTTGCAGTTCTTTCATCTTTTGGCGAACGACTGTGAAATCAAAAAATTTAGAAGCGTAATTTTCAAACTTAGGATTGGAAAAATCCGTTAAACCGAGCGAAGCAAAATGATTTAACGAATGGTTAATCGTTCTGCGTATTCTCTGTTCGGCAGCTTTTATTTCCCGATTGATATCAGCCTGCAAAGCTGATGTGCCGAGCTTTTTTTTGGTGATTTCTACAAAGATATCTTTAAGGGTCGGGAAATGCTTTCCAAAAGTAAAAGTACGTTCATACATAAATAAATATTGAAGCATACCCATTAAATCTTTTGCACCATTTTCTCCAACAATCCCTAATTCCGATAAAAGGAATTCACCCACCTCTCTTATACTTTTTTCATTATAACTATTGGATTTATCAACTTTTGGCTGTTCAAAATTCAATACACTGTTTAATGAGGCTTGGATATTTGTGATCGATCTTTCCAAATGAATGCGTTCCATGACTTTTCGGATGACTGTTAATATTTCAATACGATTGATTGGTTTAGTAATATAATAATCGATTCCAAGTGAGTATGCCTCACCAATCAGCTCCTTTGATTCAACCTGCGAAATCATTATTATTTTTCCGTTAAATGTATTTTTTATATGACGAAGTGTCTCAATGCCATCCCGGATGGGCATTAATAAATCAATAAATAGTATATCAATTTGTTTTAAATTCAAAATATGTCCTTCTAATAGACTTCCATCCCCGGCTTCCTCCACCACTTCTCCTAAATCTTCGTTCTCAATAATTTGGCTCAAGTTTGAACGTATGGCACAATCATCATCTGTTATAAAAAAACGCATGGAATCATCCTTTCTGGATCAACTTATGAATGGGTAATTTTATTGAAAAAACGGCACCGTTAAAACTATTCTCAAACAGGATATCGCCTCCCAGTTCTTTTACGACTTCTTTAACATATGAGAGACCAATCCCTGTTGAAGGTGTCCCTAAATGATCATATTTTGAAGTGAATCCAGGTTTGAATATGACAGTCTGATATTTTTGAGGAATTCCAGGTCCGGTATCAGCAACCTTGAATTCTACATTGTCGCGAATTTCACTCAAACTTAAACGTACGATTCCCTTTTCTTTAATTGCTTCCACTGCATTAGCGACTAAATTATTGAAAAGGGATAATACGGTGTATACATGATAATGTGAATCGTTTTTTCCATCTAATGAGTATTCAAATTGAATATCCTTTCCTAATGATAAGGCATACTTTTCATTAATTTGGATGATTAAATGAAAAAGTTCAGCAGCATTCATATAATCCCTAAAACTCTCATTGGAAATCAGTTTGGAGAGACCAGCAAAAATTCGTTGATTATCTTTCTTGACTTCATGCATTTCACCCGCGATGCGCAATGCTTTTTGACTATATGGTTCTGTAGGAACATGAAGTTGCTTTTCCCGTTTTTCCAGTGCTTTTAATTCTCGATACAAATCATACGATTTCTTTGTAATATTCTCTGCATTATTTAACGTTTTTTTTAAGTGGATCGTTTCCTCATATAAATTGGAAATGAGCATCAGCATATGTTCATTTTGTTTTCTGATTTGCCGTTCCCTTGATTGTGCTTCATATAGTTTCATCATATTAAAAAAGCTTAAAACGATAAAACTGTGGGCGAATGCGATCATGATCATCTCGTTTAGTGAACCTAACGTAATTGTTGTTTCTAATACAATATATTGAAAGATTAATTCTATTGAGTCAGACAATATTTCGATAATAAGACCAATAAATCCAATAATCAACGATCGGTTTTGAAAGCGATTGATTTTCACTAAATAAAAAAGAAAGGAGTAGGTGAAATAAAAAAAGAAACTTGGAAAATGGACTTGAAAAGCGGAAGACCAGGAAAAACTATCAAGCATGAAAAAATCTTTTAGGATTCGAAATACCACAACCATTGTTCCTGTCAGGAAGCCTGAAAAAATGGCAGGTGTTTTCTGTAATAATAGTAAAAAGAAGAAAAGTACAGGCGGACCAAAACTTACCCGAAACGTTTCATTTAAAGGATAAAAACTCAATTCGCCAGCTAACGGCACTGTTAACACCATTAAAGCAAGGATATTGACCTCTTTTTTCATTAACGTACTGAGTTTCAAGTCGTCACCTCCCAATTTGTTTAAAAAATCAGTATACAGTTTCATCGGCCTCAATACAACGCTTACTTTGTTTCTGAATAGAACGGCTTACAACCAATTATGGCAAACCCAATCTTTTTTTCTATCCACAAAAAATGGGAACGGAATATGTGAAATAAACACATTTTTTTTGTGGAATTTTTTTTTTGATTTTGTAGGTTTTCGTATGATTATGTAGTTCCCAATTTAAAATTAACGTAGATAGAAATTTTTGAAAGCGCTTAACAATATTTAGAATATTCATTATGTTTTCATCGAATCTATTACAAGTAAACTTGATGGCATTCGGAAAGACGCTCATATTGAAAAAATGGATGAAACAACAACTGAAGAGGTGGAAGAATGTGATTGAAGAATTGTCAAAAGAGTATGACATTCATGTTAATAGTCAAAGAAAAGCCGACTTAGATGAATGGGTAGCACATTACAGATCCTTTGCTGCTGAAGGGCAAATCGCCAATTATATACCGGCATTGAGAAATGCACATTTATCGCAATTGGGCATTTGCATACTGGAGCCTGGTGGAACAATGATCAAGACAGGGGATTGGGAAGTCCCCTTCACGCTGCAAAGTATTTCAAAAGTGCTCAGCTTTATAGCCGCATGCTTGGGATGCGGCATTTCTTATGTGTTAGAGAGGGTCGATGTGGAGCCAACTGGGGATGCTTTCAATTCAATTATTCGTTTAGAAATGCATAAGCCGGGAAAACCGTTTAATCCTATGATAAATGCAGGGGCGATTACCATAGCATCGCTTCTCCCAGGGGATTCTTCACAAAAAAAATTGGAATTTCTCTATGCATTATATGAAAATTTGTTAGGGAAGCGCCCAACCATCAATGAGGAAGTGTATCAATCTGAGTGGCAAACTTCCCATAGAAATAGAGCTTTAGCTCACTATTTAAAAGAGACGAATTATTTAGAATCGGATGTAGAGGAAGCTTTAGAGGTTTACCTCAAGCAATGTTCCATAGAAGTAACCACAGAAGACATAGCCTTGCTTGGACTGATTCTTGCACAAGATGGATATCATCCTCTTCGTAAAGAACAAGTACTCCCTAAAAAAGTGGCTAAGCTGGCCAAAGCATTAATGCTTACTTGTGGTATGTACAATGCTTCGGGGAAATTTGCGGCTTTTGTTGGGGTGCCAGCCAAAAGTGGAGTATCTGGCGGGATTATGGCACTAGTTCCTCCGAGTGCCAGAAGCGGAATGCCTTTTCAAGATGGATGTGGCATTGGCATATACGGACCAGCCATTGATGAATATGGGAATAGCGTAACAGGTAGTATGTTATTGAAACAAATGGCACAGGAATGGGATCTAAGTATTTTCTAAAAGCAAAAAAATTTGTTCTTATAAAAAAGTAATATTTAACAAGAAGTGATGTAATGCAGCAATTACTTTAAGATTCAGTTGGATGTACTTAACCCAATCATAAATCCAATTACTTTAAGAACCTTATTATATAGGAATAATTTTGGAAAGCATGGTGATGAACATATGAATAATTTGCAGCGAAAGATGGGAACATTTTCGTTAACGATGGTAGGACTCGGGTCCATTATTGGCTCAGGTTGGTTATTCGGAGCTTGGAGAGCGGCACAAATCGCAGGACCCGCTGCCATTATCTCTTGGATTATCGGGATGGTCGTTATTTTATTTATAGCACTTTCATACAGTGAATTAGGGTCTATGTTTCCTGAAGCTGGGGGAATGGTAAAATACACGCAATACTCTCATGGTTCTTTTTTAGGGTTTCTTGCAGGTTGGGCAAACTGGATTGCAATCGTTTCCGTAATTCCAGTTGAAGCGATCGCTTCTGTTCAATATATGAGCTCATGGCCATGGGAATGGGCACGGTGGACACATGGTTTAGTGGAAAACGGAAGTCTTACTGGGGGAGGTTTGGCAATTGCCTCTGCCTTACTGATCGTCTACTTTTTATTAAATTACTGGACAGTTAGTTTGTTTTCGAAAGCTAATTCATTTATTACTGTCTTTAAGGTTATTATACCTGGACTTACGATTGGGTCACTTTTATTTGCTGGGTTTCATGGATCCAATTTTACCTCTGCAGGAAGTATTGCTCCCAATGGTTGGGCAAGTGTACTTACAGCTGTAGCAACTTCTGGTATCATCTTTGCATTTAACGGTTTTCAAAGTCCAATCAATATGGCAGGTGAGGCAAAGAATCCTGGACGTTCGATCCCAATTGCCGTAATTGGCTCCATTTTAATTGCAACGGTCATCTACGTTTTATTACAGGTTGCGTTTATAGGAGCCGTGGATCCGTCCATGATCGTGAACGGATGGCAACATTTGAATTTCAATTCACCGTTTGCTGACTTAGCAATTGTTCTAGGCATAAACTGGTTAGTTATTTTACTATATGTGGATGCGTTTATTTCTCCGTCCGGGACAGGAATAACTTACACGGCGACAACGTCACGAATGCTTTATGGAATGGAAAAGAATAAATATTTGCCAAGCGTTTTTGGGAAACTGCATCCACTTTATGGTATCCCTCGTCAAGCTATGTTTTTGAATCTAGGTGTATCTTTCTTATTTTTATTCATGTTTAGAGGCTGGGGGGTTTTGGCGGAGGTTATTTCGGTTGCGACATTAGTCTCTTATATTACAGGTCCAGTTACAGTTATGACATTAAGGCGCACAGGTCAGAATTTGTACAGACCATTACGTCTAAAAGGATTAAGCATCATTGCACCACTTGGCTTTGTTTTTGCCTCTTTGGTTCTATATTGGGCAAGATGGCCACTGACAGGACAAGTATTATTTATCATTATGATTGGTCTTCCCGTTTATTTCTATTATCAATTAAAAATAAAATGGAAGGGATTCCGTCAAAACTTTTCAGCTGGGCTTTGGATGGTTGTTTACTTACTCTGTATGATGACCATTTCATACTTAGGCAGTGAAAAGTTTGGTGGACTAAACATAATCCCATTTGGTTGGGATATGGCCATCATTACATGTTTATCTCTAGGGTTTTATGGTTGGGCAATAAAGAGTGGATTCCAAACAGAATATTTGGAACAAGGACAAAAAGTAAATGAAGACTTGAGATCGATGGAGAGCAACGTTGCATCTCAAACTGATAAAAAGAACGCTGTATAAATGATGAATTCACTTCATTGGTTAGCATATTCCAATAAGCTATTACATTCGTTGAATGAAATAGAAAGTGCTTCTTTCTATTTATAATGATGAGGACACAAAAAAGGGGGACGGCAAATTTAATTTGCTGTCCCCCTTTTTGGAATTTAAGAAAAGGCTGTTATTTTTTATTTCACACCTGGTTTATCTTCATATCCGGCAGTGAAGATAGCGGCTAAAAATGTAATAGCAACTCCAACGATAATAACTGTGCCCATGTTATGACCTCCCTTTACCCATATTGTCCCACTTAAGTATAGGCTTAGTATACCCTAATTTTTAGCAGTAGTGCACACAAATTTTCTTGTCAGCATATTTATCATCAATTCTCAATGATTAAGCCTTTTCGATGCATGGAGAGTCAAGGGGAATTCGAAACATTGCCCGGCCACTTTTTAAAGTCTGACATGTTTGTCAGACTTGGAGCATAGATTTAAGTATTCTCTGAAAGTGACAGGGGGAGGTTCCTTAATGGATATTTTAAAGAAAATCGAAAAATTTAGAGAAGATGAACAGAAGCTGAAGTGGGAAGGCACCTTCGCAGAGTACTTAGAAATATTGAAAGAAACGCCTTTAGTTGCTCAATCTGCTCATTCACGTGTATACAACATGATCAGAGATGCAGGGATAGAGGAAGTAAATGGGACAAAGAAATACAATTTTTTCAGCGGTCAATTGTTTGGACTAGAGGATTCACTGGAAAGGCTCATCGAGGAATATTTCCATCCGGCGGCAAAGCGGCTCGATGTCCGTAAGCGGATACTGCTTCTCATGGGTCCGGTGTCAGGTGGGAAGTCCACACTCGTTTCTTTACTGAAGCGTGGTCTTGAAAATTATTCATTAAAAGACACTGGTGCGATTTATGCAATAAAAGGATGCCCGATGCATGAAGATCCACTGCATCTCATCCCACAGTATTTACGGGATGATTTTTTTGAAGAATACGGCATCCGGATTGAAGGAAACCTATCGCCGCTGAATGTAATGAGGTTAGAACAGGAGTATGGAAGCAGGATTGAAGATGTGATGGTCGAGCGTATTTTCCTTTCAGAGGATAAGCGTGTTGGAATTGGAACATTCAGTCCTTCAGACCCTAAGTCACAGGATATTGCTGATTTGACGGGCAGCATCGATTTTTCGACCATTGCCGAATACGGATCGGAATCAGATCCGCGTGCCTATCGTTTTGATGGCGAGCTGAACAAGGCGAACCGCGGGATGATGGAGTTCCAGGAGATGCTGAAATGTGATGAGAAGTTCTTATGGCATTTGCTATCATTGACACAAGAGGGGAATTTTAAAGCAGGCCGTTTTGCATTGATCAGTGCAGATGAGCTCATTGTGGCTCATACGAATGAAACGGAGTATAAAGCGTTCATTTCCAACAAGAAAAATGAAGCATTGCATTCCCGTATCATTGTCATGCCTATTCCATATAATCTTAAGGTTACCGAGGAAGAAAAGATTTATGAAAAAATGATCCGTGAAAGTGATGTCTCGGATGTTCATATAGCCCCGCATACATTAAGGGTAGCGGCAATCTTCAGCATAATGACCCGCCTGAAGGATCCCAAAAAGGGCGATATCGATTTAGTGAAAAAGATGAGGCTTTATGATGGGGAAAATGTCGAAGGATTTAATTCCGCAGACATCAATGAATTGAAAAAAGAATTCCAGGACGAAGGCATGAGCGGAATCGATCCGCGTTACGTGATTAACCGAATTTCCTCTACGATCATTCGTAAGGAAAATCCGTCCATTAATGCATTGGATGTACTTATGTCATTAAAGGCAGGTCTTGACCAGCATCCGTCCATTACGAACGAACTTCGGGAGAGGTATTTGAATTTCATTTCACTGGCACGTAAAGAATACGATGCCATTGCAAAAAATGAAGTGCAAAAGGCATTTGTTTATTCGTATGAAGAGTCGGCGAAGATCCTCATGGATAACTATCTTGATAATGTCGAAGCATACTGCAATAAATCAAGGCTGCGCGATCCATTGACTGGGGAGGAAATCAACCCTGATGAAAAATTGATGCGCTCGATAGAAGAGCAAATTGGAATATCCGAAAATGCAAAAAAAGCATTCCGTGAAGAAATACTGATTCGCATTTCTGCATATGCGCGTAAAGGGAAGCGGTTCGATTATAATTCCCATGATCGTTTACGGGAAGCGATCCAGAAAAAACTATTCGCGGATTTGAAGGATGTCGTTAAGATCACTACTTCAACGAAAACACCAGATGAAAGGCAACTGAAGAAAGTGAACGAGGTCATCACGAGACTTATCGACGAGCACGGGTATAATTCGACTTCAGCCAATGATTTGCTGCGCTATGTGGGAAGCTTGTTAAATAGGTAATCCATAATTTTTTGCCCCTGCCCCATATCGGGCAGGGGTTTATCTCCTTTTGCGGAAGGCGGGATGCTTGAAAATTGGATTAGAGGAAACCCAATCGATTCCTTTCAAATTCTGAATTCCCATTGAAATCATGCACCTTTTGAAGGTGTTAAAGGGTGCTTTGACAAGGAAATAAATGAACCAAACAAAGCACCGGGCCCTACGGAATGGAGGGGAGCCCGGTGCTTTTTAATGCTATTTAGTTACATTCAAGCCATACTGCTCAATAAGTGTAATAAGTTGATTCGGTGATAGTTTGTCTTCGCTATGGTCGATTTTAATTTCCCCATCATCAACATCGATGATCGCACGTTCCACACCTTCCGTTTTCAAAAGTATGGACTCAAGATTTAAAATCGGGCCCTCTGACGTTGCTTCCTTTACATAAAGGGTAGTTGTTTGCATATTTCCTGCACCTCCTTACATTTGCTCATAATGTTTTATCTATACCCCACATTTCCATTAGATATGTTACGTTTTGGATTTGGAAATATTGGGTATCAATAAGTAGAGGTGATGGCAAATGAGTAAAGAGGAATTGAAAAAAGAACATGTTCCGGAAAATAGCTCCATGGCTAAGGACTATGAAGAGATGAAAGAACTTGGAAAGCAGATGGAAAATCAAAGGACGAATGAAGAATTGAAAGAGTGGGATAAACGCCCAGGTACAGTTCAACATGAAATAGAGGAAGATAAAGATTGACGAAAATCACAATGAGAATCATTCTATCTGTGTAAAAGGGGTGTCCAGAAAAACTACTGGGACACCCTTTTTGTTGTATTTCATTGCTTTTTAATGGTGTCCTAGGAAGTCTCTGTTTTGCAGATCAATTACGTGGCTAAGTTCAAAAAGATATTTTAAAGTTATCCTATAATCCGACAAATAAAACCTCCTTTAAAAAAGGACAGACCTGATAATCATCAAGTCTGTTCTTTTTCTTGAAATACTTATTTAGCAGTAACATTTAGAAAAAAACCTTAAATGTCCCATAACGTCCTTGGCAGGACTTGTCTAGTTCATAGGCAAACATCCATTATTGAATTTTGTTGTAAATTATCCTGCATCGCTGCATAAGATAGATTAATACTTTTCTTTTAATCCGTTTTTTCGCACTGTATTTTTTATTGGAAAACCGGAATGATGTGGGCATTCCCACACTAACTTATTATATGAAGGAATGATGAAAAGCGTGCAAACATTTTTAAGGGGGGAAGAGAATGTCGGAAGAGAGTAATCAACAGTATGTTATCTCACAGGAAAATTGGTCCCTCCATCGGAAAGGTTATGATGATCAACAACGTCATCAGGAAAAGGTGCAGGAAGCGATCAAGAACAATTTGCCTGATTTAATTTCAGAAGAAAGCATCGTAATGTCCAATGGCCGGGATGTTATCAAGATTCCCATTCGCTCCTTGGATGAATACAAAATTCGTTATAACTATGATAAAAACAAACATGTAGGGCAAGGCGATGGAGACAGTAAAGTGGGGGATGTGGTCGCAAGGGATGGCTCACCGTCAGATGCCGGAGCCGGTAAGGGCCAAGGTGCGGGTGACAAGGCCGGTGAGGATTATTATGAAGCCGAAGTGTCGATGATGGAATTGGAGGAAGCCCTGTTCAGCCAATTGGAACTCCCTAATCTTCAGAAGAAAGAACATGCGGAGCACACGCTTGAACACATCGAATTCAACGATATCCGCAAGACAGGCCTAATGGGAAATATCGATAAAAAGAAAACGATGATATCGGCTTTCAAACGGAACGCCTTAACGGGGAACCCAGGTTTTCATCCTATTTATAAGGAAGACTTTAAATTCAAAACCTGGAATGAGATTCAGAAACCTGATTCCAAAGCAGTTGTACTGGCAATGATGGACACTTCCGGAAGTATGGGGTTATGGGAAAAATATATGGCTCGAAGCTTTTTCTTTTGGATGAACCGTTTCTTGCGGACAAAATATGAAACGGTGGAAATCGAGTTCATTGCCCATCATACAGAAGCGAAAGTTGTTCCGGAAGAGGATTTCTTTTCAAAAGGGGAAAGCGGCGGTACGATTTGTTCGTCCGTATACCGAAAAGCATTAGAACTTATTGATCATAAATATGACCCCGCGAAGTTTAATATCTATCCGTTTCACTTTTCCGATGGCGATAACCTAACATCAGATAACGTCCGATGCGTTAAGCTTGTTGAAGAACTCATGAAGGTTTCCAATATGTTCGGGTATGGGGAAGTTAATCAATACAATCGTCATTCGACATTGATGACAGCTTATAAGAATATCGATAATGAAAAATTCAGGTACTATATTCTTAAGCAAAAGGCTGACGTTTTCCACGCAATGAAGAGCTTTTTTAAAGATGAGGAAAGTAAGAAGTATGCATAAAAAGGGAAACGTGGAAAATGTAATCTTCAAATCAAAATAATTGTAGGTTAAAAAGGCGTACGATTCACATTGTACGTCTTTTTTCAAATCTTCTTTTTTGTAGTGTCAGGGTAACGGATAAGATATCGGAATTACATATGAAAAGACCGTTGCTCAACAGAAGCAACGGCCTTTTCATATATTTATATCATACGTTTGAAGTTTTAAATTCACAATATTTATAAAGTTGAACAGAATCAAAGAAAGACAAAAAACAACCATACCCTTATATAAGTATGGTTGTTTTACAAAATTTCATGACTGGTTTTATTGAGTAGTTACATATTCATTATTTCCTGCACGCATTCCAACAATGAAAATAAGTGCCGATATTGCGGCCAACATCAATAAGGGAACTGTCCAGCTGTGTGTAATGTCATGAAGCAGTCCGAATAATACTGGTCCAATGGCAGCTAAGAGGTACCCGAATGATTGAGCCATTCCTGATAATTCCGTCGCCTCATGGGTGCTTTGTGTTCGAAGACTAAAAAACATCATGGATAAACTGAATACAGTTCCGACTCCTATTCCAATCAATATCATGCATACTGGTATGAACAGAGTGCTTCCATATAATATGCCGAATATCCCTGCGATAAGGAAGACGACAGGAGGGACCACTAACAGACGCTGACTTTGTAGTCGTCCAGCTAAAATTGGCACAAGGAATGTTATGGGAATGACGGCAAGCTGCATGATGGATAGCATCCAGCCGGCCTCATCAGCGTTCAGGCCTTTTTGCTCCAGGATTTCCGGCATCCAGGTAATTACTGTATAGAAAATAAACGATTGCAATCCCATGAAGAATGTTATCTGCCAGGCTAATCCAGAACGCCATAAGTTAATCTTTTTATCCTTTTGTGCCGTTTGTACATCTTTACCTGACTTGAATGGCCGTCTTAATTGCGGCATCCATAAGAAGACTGTAATAAGTGATAAGATTCCCCAACATCCAAGGGCACCAGCCCATCCCAAACCCGATGAAGAAGCAAGGGGAATGCTGATCCCGGAACCTATTGCACCACATAAATTCATGGAAACAGCATAGGTTCCTGTCATCAAACCGATATTCCTGGCAAAGTTATGCTTAATCAGACTGGGTAACAATACATTGCCGATTGCAATAGCTAACCCGATTAAAATGGTCCCTATGAACAATGTCGGCACTCCGCCAACTGAGCGTACCCCAATCCCGATTGTTAATAATATCAAGGAAAGGAAAAGTGTAAGCTCCATTCCAAAACGCCGTGCTATCCTAGGTGCAAATGGTGATAATAAAGCGAAAGAAAGCAAAGGCAATGTCGTTAATGAACCTGATAATGTATTGGATATCCCCAAGTTATCACGGATTGAAGTGACAAGGGGGCCAACAGATGTTAAGGGAGCCCTCAGATTTGCCCCAAGAAGAATGATTCCGATGATGAGTAGTCCAACCTTGGGTTTAATATCCATTTTTGTTTGTTCTAGTTGATTTACCGCTTGATTAATGCCCATAATCTCCTCCTTACTTACTCTAAAGATTTTTTGAATTGTGCAATGTATTCATTCACTGTTTCGATTGCCCGGTTCGCATCTTGTTCGATGATGGCATCTACAAGATTGCAATGAATGTTCAAATGAAAGTTTACATCAGAACTCATCTCCACTATCTGATGGATGGATTCATGCAGGGAGTGTTCCATATGTTCGTACAAATCAATCAATAAATCATTATGTGATGAAGCCATAATCGATTTATGTAACTGTATATCGGCTTCTTCGTAAGCCTTGATATCCTTTGCCCCGGCAGCTTTACTGCATGCTGATATATGAAACCGCAATCGTTCTATATCTTCTTGATTACGTCTTAATGCCGCTAACTGAGCTCCCTCTCTTTCAAGGGCATGACGGACCTCTAACGTTTCCAATATACTTGACTGCTGGATCCTTCTTTCAAATGCAGCCCCCAAGGCACTTGATGACCTTACGAATGTTCCTTTTCCTTGTTTCGTTACTAAAAGACCTGCATAAACAAGTGATCGTACAGCTTCTCTTAATGTATTTCTGCTTACATCGAACTGTTGGATCAAATCCATTTCAGGGGGGATTTGATTTCCAATTTTCCATTCACCTGATTCGATTAACGATTCGATTTGGGAAACGACTTGCTCTACAAGTGATAAGCGATTTGTTTTAGATATGGTCAATATACACACCTCGAATTTGTAGGATGATTGGTTCATTGGTTATTTTAACATATGTATATTGAAAATGGAGCAAACGGAGTATTTTAAATCCAAATTTGTTTCCCTTTTATTCTTCAGAAAAAAGTTGCAGTTGATTTCAGAAATCCGCTCCCTTTCCGCCGACTGTCTGCCAATCCTCATCAAAGCAAGCGGCTGTGGAGTCTCGACTAGCCAGTTATTCGGCAGGGGTGTCGCAAATTTCTTCAATTCAAAGAGGGTTTGATCCCAAAGGGCGTAACCCAAGTATGTTTTAAAATCATGGTTAGGGGTGAGACCATTTCTATTGATGGAACCGCCAGACTGTAGACAAATTTAAAGAACCGCCAGTTGGCCTATAGTTTTAAAAAAAACATTCCAGTTGATTGGAGCGGAAGGTACGAGACTCCTGCGGGAAAAGCGAGTGCAAGGGAGACCCCGCATGTGCAAAGGCGCCGAGGAGGCTTCCGGACCGCCCGCGGAAAGCGGGTGCCCTACGTTCCAATCAAATTGTTCTAGCACTAAAAAGACTGTAGGCAAACTCGACTTTCATCGAGTTTGTCTACAGTCTGAAATCCTCTATTAAAATTCAGGGGTTTTTATATAATATTTCTCTTTTTTTGTTTGACAATAAAAGAGAGAAGGATGAATATTGCTAACGTGACAAGACACACTGTGGTCCCAATGATGTTTTGCTTATTAAAGATAAATGCCAAAAAGATAATGCTTAAAGCAGTGATGGCTAATATAGTTGTAAATGGGTACCATTTTACCCGGAAACCTGGTTTACCAGTGTATTGATTACGCAGCTTCAATTGCGCGGAACAAATGCTGATCCATAATAATAAAACTGTGAATCCAGGAATGGCCATAAGGTAGCTTAAAATCAGGTCGGGAGTCAAATAGGATAAAAATACACCAGCCAATATACATAATGTAGTTAAAAATATACCATTAAGCGGGATACCCTTTTTGGTTGTTCTTAAAAATGCCTTAGGCGCTTCCCCATTCTGGGAAAGAGTGAACAATGTCCTTGAGGTAGCGTATATACCTGAATTTGCAGCTGATAACACAGCGGTTAATAGAACGAAATTCATGATATCGGCTGCTCCGGGAAGACCCGATAGGCTGAAAACCTGAACGAAAGGACTTACTTCAGTGCTTAACTGGTTCCAAGGTATTACCCCACAAATAATAAGTATCGGCAAGACATAGAAAAGGATCACCCGCCATACTGTTCCTTTAATTATTTTTGGTATGACCCGCTGACTATCTTTTGTTTCCGTGACGGCTACACCAATTAATTCTGCGCCCCCATATGAAAACATTACCACTAAAAGTGCACTTAACATTCCGTCAATTCCATTTGGGAAAAAACCACCATGTTCCGTGTAATTAGAAAATGAAGCCGAACTAGGAAAAAGTCCTAGCAGGATCAAAGCTCCTAAAATAATAAAGGCAATTAGGGTTATTATTTTAATTCCCGCAAACCAAAATTCGAGTTCTCCATAGTATTTTACTTGAAATAAATTAATTCCTATAATTACTGAAGCGCAAAGTATGCTTAACAGCCATAATGGCACTGTAGGAAACCAATATTGTAGAAAACTGCCGGCAGCGACTATTTCTACAATGATTACGATAATCCAATTAAACCAATAGAGCCATCCGACTATGAAGGATAGTTGAAAGCCAAAAGCTTTATTAATGAGATGTTGTACGTTCAAATTAGGAAAAGCGGTTGCCATCTCTCCTAATGCGGCCATTACAATAAATAACAACAGCCCCCCAATTATATAGGCTATTACAACACTTGGACCTGCCATATTTAATGTATCGGAGCTCCCCTTAAAAATCCCTGTTCCTATCATTCCTGCTAAAGCAATGAACTGGACATGCCGCGGCAATAGGCCCTTTTTTAAATCTTGATGAGTCTTCTCCATTTTATTCATGCCTTTCATTAATTATTTTAATAAAATAATCTATAAATAAAACTAAAAAGTTCTTCTGTTATTGAACGCTTTCCCGTACTAAAGTAACTATATTAATATATCATGAATCGGAAATAAGTCAATTTAGGCAGGTGAATTGGAATAGACTCCTAATCAGAAAAGAAGGAGTAGTCTTTATTATCTGAAAATATTTGGATTTTATGAAATGAATCAAACGAAAAGCAAACTGATAGGTGATTTTTTTGGGTATGTAGATGGGTTACACGTTAACCATACTTATACGACGATGGCACAGTTGTTTTTAATTAAGCAGATGATAAAAACGGACAAGTGGCGTATTGTCAGCGATGATGATATGGTTTTGAAAGCAGCAACTAAGAAGGCTTTTTTAAATGAAATTCAAGATGAAAAATTACATTACTTCGTAAATGTTTTTGACAAAACTCTAACTTTAGAGAAGATGCTTATAGGGAATTTATTAAATCAAATAAATACTTAAAGGAATGGGCGGAAGATAGTGGGGTAGAGGAACTCTCGGTGTATGATTTAGCTGTTGAGTATATGGAACGCAAAATATCTACTCACAAATTTTATGAAATAAAAATTGCACCTGATGGGACGCCTTATAGTATTCATAAATCTAACGATTAATCTAAATGTCTTCTTACAGGAAATCCGATGAAGTTCACCATTATTAGAAAGACCTTTAGTAATATCCAGAGGAGATGGAAAATAATATATAGATTCGAATTTTAATCCTACTCAAATGGCTATTACAATTCTTAGAACATATTATAACTTCTGCAAACCATTTAAGTCAGGTGAAACAAAGGAAACACCTGCTCAGCGTTTAGGAATTGCCGAAAAGGTGCACTCTTGGGAGGATATAATTTATTAAAAAGAAGCTCAATTTTATCAATGGAATACCTTTTTCTTCTTCAACTAACGACGCAGGTTAGTAAAAGAAGGAGGAATTAAATTGAGTGGAGAATTAATCTTGTTAAGAATGGTATCTTACTTAGATCAATGGAATTACAGGATGGTTTATATGAAGAAATATCAAGTTAATGTTCCGAGGGGGATCAGTTGGTTGATGAAAAAACAGCGTAACATTATTTTTTACATTGGTACTTCAATTGATGGCTATATTGCAAATGATGATGGTACATTGGAGTGGTTAGAATCCACAGAAGTAGAAGGAGATTCCGGCTATAATTCACTAATGGAAAGAATTGACACTGTTGTTATGGGAAAAGGAACTTATGATGTCATTCGTGGATTTGATATGAATTATCCTTATATTGATTATAAAAATTATGTATTTTCTAAATCTGTTAGTGGAGCAGATGAGTATGCTTCATTTATTGATGAAGATGTCAAAACTTTCATTAAAAAGATAAAAGAAAAGCCTGGTAAAGATATATGGTTAATTGGTGGAGGAAACTTAGCTCGTGAATTTTTTAAAGAAAATTTAATTGATGAATTCCAACTAGCCATTGCACCTATTATTTTAGGGAAAGGGATTTCCCTATATATGGGAGATGATATTACTCTAAAATACACATTAACCAAAGTAGAAAAATTAGGTCAACTTGCTATGCTTCATTATATAAAAAAATAATTTTCATCATCTTGCCCTTTTTTATTAGAGGAAGTTTTTTACCTTTTCAACTACATTTATCACTGAAAACCGTTCGATGTTTATATAACTAACGGTGAGCTTTAGTACAATAAGTTAATAAAGATAAATATAAGGAAGAGCACAGTTTAAATAACTGTGCTTATTTTATTGAAATATACTAAAATCACCGCAAAACTCGGTGCAAATAGTTGTACATAATAACATACATTTTTTAGAACAAATAAATCGTTTGAGACAGGTATCAGAACCGGTTACTTTCAAGGTCAGTTTTCTTCAATATAGGAAAATCTAACGAGACTATCCGTTCTCATATAAAAAGAGAAGAGGGGCCGGCTGTAGGTTTTCCGTTTCTTGTATCGGTTCAATTTCACTTATAAATTCCAAAAAACCGGTATAAACCTGCGAGGCCATCCCTAAATAGTGCAATTCAGTGTGGATGATTCCATTCCGTGGTGAATGGAGCATATACATATTTTCATCCCTCCTTTCTAAAAAGAATAGGCCAGCCTGTTATAGGAGTTAATCGAACCAATATGAACGTTATTTTTATTTGAGATCATTCTTAATACTTCAAAAATTGGATGCTCCAGGTTCGAAGGCTTCTGCATCCCTTTCTTCTATCACCATGCGCAGTCCATTCTTTGGTCTGAGTGTAAGGGCCGGAAGGGGGGTTACTTCATGATGGTCAGGAGCAAGCTTTATCCTATATCGTTGGGCAATGCAGGCCAGGACAAGCACCGCTTCCATCATGGCAAAATGATTGCCAATACAAACCCGAGGCCCTCCGCCAAATGGAAAGTAAGCGAACGCAGGCAGGCTTTTCAAAAAGTTATTTTCAAATCGCTCTGGAATAAATGATTCAGGTTGATCAAAATACTCTGGATTATGCTGCATCACGTAAGAACTTATTAGAATCATATCGCCTTTTTTGAAGCGATATCCTCCTATTACGACATCCTCCGCCACATCACGGGATAAAATATACGATGGCGGGTAAAAGCGTAGTGTTTCATGAATGATATTTTGAGTGTATGGTAATTTCATGAAATCTTCAGCCTTGGGTGTCCGGTGACCGATAATGCTATTCACTTCACTGAAAAGCTTGGATTGAATTTCTGGGTGTTTCGAAATTTCATACAGTGCCCAGGAAAGAGCAGTTGCTGTCGTTTCATGACCGGCAAGAAAAATAGTCATTAATTCATCACGGACCTGAAGGCTTGTCATACCCAATCCGTCTTTGGTATCACGGGCGTCCATCAGGATCCCAAGCATGTCTTCATGTTTTACTGTGTCGTTCTTCCGTTTTTCAATTATGCCGTAAATCACTTTATCAAGCCTTTGTATCGCCTTTTTATATTTACGGTTGATTTTAGTCGGTACCCATAATGGCATACGAAAAATCTTTCTCATCCTTTTGACTGTTATTCTTAATGCAGTTTCCAGCGGTTTTCCAACAATTTCATACCCACCCTTGAATTCCATGCTGAACATGGTCTTGCTGATTATCCCGAGAGTGATGTTCATCATATCCTTCGTTATAATCCGTTCATCATCATGTTGCCAAGTTGATATATAATCCATTGTGGTATCAATCATATCCTTGGCGTATTGGCTAATATGAGTCTTTTTGAAAGAGGGTTGGATAAGCCTTCTCTGTCTCATATGAAAGTCTTTTTCGCTTGTAAGTAGACCTTCACCGACAAGCGGTTTTAAAACATTGAAGTCCTTGGATTTGACGAAGGATTTTTGTTTTGTTACGAGTATTTCTTTTATTAAATCAGGATTTAAAATGTGATAAACATTATGGAATGGTCCTAAACGGAATTTAGCGACTTCCCCATATTCCTTGGCCAAGCGGGTCAGAAAGCCAATGGGATCAGTTTGAAACTCCTTTGTATGTCCGGAAATCAGCCTTCCTTTTGGAACCTTTGGAGAAGTGCGGAAGACATCATCAGCGTGGCTCAATGTAGTTTTTCCCCTTTCTTTAAAATAATTACATGTAATCATTCTATGAGGATAAGTTAAAACGGTTTGGACAAGTTGTTATAGAAAAGGGAAATAATTCTATGGGGAAAATAAAGTTTCATAAGTTAGCAAAAAAAACTCTGGATGAATAGAGCCAGAGTCTTTCATGAAAGCTTTGGATTAATGATGTGGGATTCAAGGTCTTTCTTGATCGTCCCCATGCAGGAAACGATCATTTTTTTCATTAATGGGCCCGGCAAATTGTGCATTGATTTCCTTAACCACTTGATCTAAAAAATCATCGGATATTATTGGAGTATTTGTTTTTTTGTGCATGTGTTTTTCAACAGCCCTTTCTGGAAATCGTCGTTGGGATCAATAATGAAGGATACGTTATCAACATAACCTCCCTGATTAAAAATTATTCTTTCTATGTCGAACATTTTCACTTGCTTTTACATTTCACGGAAGCGTTTATAATAAACAGTTATATTTTGCTTAGAGATTATGGTAAGGGATATGTTAGTGGATCATTTTACAACCAAAGGCGTGAACCCGAAATAGCCCAATCACCTCTAGGTAATTGGGCGGGGGTATATTAATTTCATTGAGGGAACAGCTGCCTTAAATATGTTATTAGCTGATCACGAAGTTCAGGTCGTTTCATGGCGAAATCTAATGAAGCTTGGAGGAAGCCGAATTTATCGCCGACGTCATATCGATTTCCTTCGATGATATACGAGTATAATGGTTCCTTTTCTAACAAAAGGTCTAAAGCTTCGGTAAGCTGGATCTCCCCCTTCCGATCGGGCTGTACGGTTTCAAGGATTTCAAAAATCGAAGGCGATAAAATATATCGGCCAATAATTGCCTGTGTTGATGGTGCATCCTCCACTTTTGGCTTTTCCACCAAGTTTTTTATCAGAAATAAATCCTCATAACGTTCTTGGAAATTTACGATCCCATACTTGGAGACATCGGCAGGTGACACTTCCTTACATCCGATAATGCTCGTACGAACCTTGTTATACTGTTCCATTAACTGCTTCAATGCTGGAACCTGGCTATCCACGATATCATCCCCTAACAGGACGGCAAAAGGTTCGTCTCCGATAAAAGTTTTCGCACATAACACCGCATGCCCCAGACCTAAAGGTTCCTTTTGTCTTACATAGTGGATATCCACCATGTTGGAAATGTTCTTCACGATGTTAAGCAGATCTTTTTGACCTTTCATTTGCAGAAGCATTTCAAGTTCAATTGATTTATCGAAATGATCTTCGATGGCACGTTTGTTTTTACCCGTAACGATGATAATATCTGTAATCCCTGATTGTACCGCTTCCTCGATAATATATTGAATGGTCGGCTTATCGACAATCGGCAGCATTTCCTTTGGTTGAGCTTTCGTGGCAGGTAAAAATCGTGTTCCTAAACCGGCTGCTGGAATCACCGCTTTCTTTATCATAGCCCAGCCCCTTTTTAAGGTTCTTTAATATGCTTTTTGTTCTACCCTTCATTTTATGTGGTCATTGGTTGACCTATTTCAAAATAGGTTAAAATAAATCCCAGAAATAGAATAGATTTACCTTTGAAGCAAATATTATGGATATATGAATTTGGTCAAGAGGTGTATATTTTGCCAATTGAAAATCAAGAGAGAGTTCAAATCCTTTTTGCCTTACTCGTCATTGTTTTATATCTTTCTCCTTTATTCATCCTTGGGGAAAATGCGCATATTCGCGTACATGATAATTTGGATTCCAACCTTGCCTGGTATAAAGTCCTTTCAGAAAGCGGTGAGTTATTCGGTGCAATAGACGCCGAAATTCCCCAGATTATGAATGGGCTGCCCCGAAATGCTTTTGGCAGTGAGTTCAGTATTATCGTGTGGCTTTATGCTCTTTTTCCGACAATGGTTGCATATGCAATAAGCCAGGCATTAACAAGGTTTATTGCATTCCTTGGTATGTATATCCTATTAAAGAAACATTTGATTACAGGAAGCCGATCAGGCTGGATTAGGGTTGGAACATCCTTAGCCTTTGCCCTTACCCCATTTTGGCCATCGGGAATGCTCAGTACACTTGGGATGCCGCTTGCACTTTGGGCTTTTTTGAATATTCGCAGCAAGGACCATTCTTGGAAGAATTATTTGGTCCTTACACTTTTACCGCTTTATTCAAGCATCGTGCTTGGCTTTTTCTTTTTCCTTGTTGCAATGGGGTTTCTTTGGCTAACGGATGTGGTCAGGAGAAAAGGGTGGAATATAACGTTTCTTCTTTCAATCGTGTATATGACCGTCATTTTTGGAATGGTGGAGTATCGTTTGGTCGCTTCATTCATTTTTGATTCGGAGCCAAACAGCAGAGATGAATATTTTCACGCAAGGCTGCCCCTCGAGTGGGTCATTAAGCTTACATTCAAAAATTTCGTTCTTGGCCATACGCATGTCATGACTGTACATGCGCTTATCATCCTGCCGATTACCATCTTTGCCCTTTATATTATTCTGACCAAAAAACTGTGGAGACAGGAAAGGGTATATGTTTTTTTATTTTGCTTGAATTTTATCCTCTCAGCATGGTACGCATTTTGGTTTTATAAAGGCTGGCTTCCTTTAACGGAAAGGTTTCACACTCTGGATACGTTTAATTTTGCAAGATTTCACTTTTTAAGGCCGATGGTAATTTACGTGGGGTTTGCCCTCGCGGTAAAAATCATTTGGGAACACAGCGATTATGCTAAGAAAACCCTTTCTATTTTCATCGCCGTTCAAATTATGGTTTTAATGGGTTCCAATGAAGAAATCACTCATAATAAAAAACCTTCTTTTAAAGAGTTTTATTCAGAAAGCCTTTTTCGGGAAATAAAAGATCATATTGACCTTCCGCAGGAAGAATATCGTGTTGCCAGCATTGGGCTGCATCCCGCAATTGTACAATTTAATGGATTTTACACGCTAGATAGCTATAACAATTTCTATCCGCTTACTTACAAACATCAATTTCGTCAAATAATTGAAAACGAATTGGCTAAGAATAAAAACATCAGAATCTACTTTGATGAATGGGGAGGACGTTGTTACCTATTTACCGATGAGCTTGGGAAGCATTATATGTTCAAGAAAAGCTCGAAGAAAGAGCTGAAAAATTTAGACCTTAATATGGATGCGTTTAAAGGATTAGGTGGCAAGTATATATTTTCTGCCATACCAATCAACAACGCGAAGGAAAACGGATTGGTACTAGATAGGATTTTCACGAAAAAAGGAAGCGTGTGGAAAATTTATTTATACAGAGTCATGTGAAAAGGGGGGAATAGAGTGAATTCACCGATACTAACGATTGTTGTACCTTGTTATAACGAAGAAAGCGTATTGCAGGATACCATTACCCAGCTTTGTGGATTGGTGAGGGGGTTAGTCGAAGAAAACGTTGTTTCTGGTCAAAGTAAAATTCTATTGGTTGATGATGGAAGTAAAGATCAAACATGGAAGATCATTTATAAGGAAACGATTAATAATGAACTTGTTCGTGGGCTAAAGCTTTCCCGGAATGCAGGACATCAAAATGCACTTCTGGCAGGATTGTTTACAGCTAAAGAAGCCTCGGATTGTGTGATTTCCATTGATGCAGATTTACAGGATGATATTCAAGTCATCCCTGAATTCATTCGGAAATTCAATGAAGGGTGTGAAATTGTATACGGTGTCCGCCAGAAAAGGGACCTCGATTCATTTTTTAAACGAACATCTGCAACTGGTTTTTATAAAATGATGAACAAGATGGGGGTTAACCTTGTCTATAATCATGCCGATTTCCGGCTAATGAGTAAGAGGGCGATCGCGGAGTTGGAACGATTTGATGAAACGAATCTTTTTTTACGGGGGATCGTACCGCTCATTGGGTTTAAGACGGACTCTGTTTATTATGACCGAAAAGAAAGATTGGCTGGGGAAACGAAATATCCATTTAAGAAGATGGTTGCTTTTGCGTTTGATGGCATTACTTCCTTTTCAGTTACACCGATTCGGCTTGTATTATGGCTAGGATGTCTTTCCTTTTTCATTAGCTTACTCTTTGGGTCTTACTTTTTATGGTTAAAGTTTTATGGGCAGACCGAAACTGGATGGACCTCATTAATCACCTCCATATGGTTGATCGGTGGACTACAGTTGATTGCTGTCGGCTTAATTGGGGAATATATCGGTAAAATCTATAATGAATCCAAACGCCGGCCTAAATATATAGTTGATCTGGATCTATTTAATCCACTCGATTTAAAAAAACGGGAGCAACTAGACAATGAACGGAACAGTATTGAAAAACTATCTAAAACACACTAACTCCTTTATCCGCTTTTTATTGGTTGGGATAGTCAATACAGCGCTTGGACTTTCCATCATCCTTTTTCTCATGAATGTTCTAGAATTCTCTTACTGGGTCTCCACCTTTATCGGTAATGGTACGGGAGCTGTAACGAGTTTTCTTTTGAACAGAACTTTTACCTTTAAAAGCGATATAGAATGGCGGAGAGGAGTTGCACGTTTCTTTTGCGTCATCCTGATTTGTTATTCCGCCGCATATTCTTTAGGCCAAGCTATTGCAGAATCAATGGAAGGATCCGTTTATTTACCCATACAACAAAATGTGGCTGTGCTGATAGGAGCAATTTTTTACACAGTTCTTAACTATATTGGCCAAAAATACTTTGTCTTTAAAAAAAGCAATTTGAGACCAATTCATGAAGGAAGGAACTAATTAGGGTGGATCAGAGGGATAATGCCCCCGGTTGTACGAAATAAAGGGGAATCAAAAAGCGAAAATCAATGCAAGTTTAATGATTCAAGCTGGGGGCAGATTGTTTCTATTCGTCCTTCACGATCTCCATGTGGCGATCATTTTTTCCTTTTCTGACCATCTTTCATTCATTGACTCCTTGATTTTTTTCCTTTTAGACGTTTACTTACCTCCTTTCCTCCCTTCGAACCATGTGTTTGCATGACTTATGTAATATACGTCAAGAATAAAACCTCACATACAAAAAAAAATTATATTTCTGTGCAAAATTTTCATTTACTTTTCCATTTCACGGGAGTATGATAATCAACAGTTTCATATTTCTAAATCGCTTAAACCTTATGGTGCGGGGGACCCGGTATTGGGATTGTTACTACAATCCAAGGGGTGAATCCTTTCAAGGTAGGGCTACTCTTAGGTCCGAATCCGACAGCTAACCTCGTAAGCGTTATATGAGAAGGAAGGTGGAGCTTGTTAGACAAAAAAAATGATGTCTACAGGTCTATTTAGCTATGACTTGTAGGCATTTTTCTATTTCGTCTTGTTTTTTGCTACAGCTGGGTAACATAAACTTATTAATTTAATATGGTGGTGAATACTTGATGTTATCTTCTATAAAGAGGTTCTTGATTGGGAGACCTTTAAAATCAAATGCACTTGGTGAACAAAAGCTTAACAAAACAAAGGCTTTAGCGATATTATCTTCTGATGCTTTGTCTTCGGTTGCTTATGGACCTGAGCAAATATTGATCGTTCTGATCACAATCGGTGCTGCAGCATTCTGGTATTCCATCCCTATCGCAATCGGAGTATTGATCCTGTTAACCGCCTTGATTTTGTCCTATAGACAAATCATTTTCGCTTATCCGCATGGCGGCGGGGCCTATGTGGTTTCAAAAAACAATTTAGGAGTCAATCCAGGGCTGATAGCTGGAGGATCCTTATTGGTGGATTATATATTAACTGTGGCTGTTAGTGTTTCAGCAGGTACGGATGCAATCACGTCCGCTTTTCCCGGCCTGCATTCATATAATGTCATCATAGCGATCATTTTCGTCATTCTGCTTACAATTCTGAACCTGCGGGGGGTTACGGAGTCGGCCTCTGTTTTGTCCTATCCGGTGTACCTATTCGTTTTAGCATTGTTCATCTTGATTGGTGTCGGGATTTACAAGATTTTGACAGGGGGAGTTTCACCGGAATTGCACACGTCCATCGGGACTCCGGTAGCGGGCATCAGTTTATTCATACTGCTAAGAGCATTTGCATCAGGAAGCTCCGCATTGACAGGAGTCGAAGCTATTTCCAATGCAATCCCGAACTTTAAAGATCCAGCCCCGAATAATGCGGCGAAAACTTTAATAGCGATGGGTTCCTTACTAGCTGTATTATTTTCGGGAATCGTATTCTTAGCCTATTATTTAAGCATTGTTCCTAGCGCAGAGGTAACGGTCGTCTCCCAGATTGCTGAAGAGATCTTTGGACGGAATTTCATGTATTTCTTCATTCAAGGTACGACTGCATTGATCTTGATACTTGCGGCCAATACTGGCTATTCGGCCTTCCCTCTGCTTGCGGTAAATCTAGCGAAGGATAAATTCATTCCAAGGGCGTTTACGATCAGAGGGGACCGATTAGGGTATTCCAATGGAATAATCATACTGGGACTTGCATCGATCATCTTAATAGTCTCATTTGAAGGACATACAGAAAATCTCATTCCGCTTTATGCCGTAGGGGTATTCATTCCATTTACTCTGTCCCAGACCGGGATGATTGTTAAATGGATTCGCGAAAAGCCAAAAGGCTGGATGTTAAAATTAACCATTAATTCAATTGGTGCCATTATTAGCTTTATCGTCACGATGATATTCTTCTTGACCAAGTTTACTCAGGTTTGGCCTGTTTTGATTTTTATACCTATTATCCTTTTAATTTTTCATCGAATCAAAAAGCATTATGAAGCAGTTGGTGACCAACTAAGGATTACAACATGTGAGCCGATCTTGCCAATTGAAGGAAATATCATTATCGTACCTGTGGCCGGTATAACTCATGTGGTTGAGAACTCTTTAAATTATGCAAAATCTCTTTCAGCGCATCAGGTCATTGCCGTTTACGTTGCTTTTGAAAGAGAAGATGAAAAGAAATTCGAAGAAAAATGGAAAAAGTGGCAGCCAGATGTCAGACTAGTTACACTGAATTCTTATTATCGAAGTATCATTCAGCCATTAACAAAATTTGTGGATACGGTTGAACATAAGGCGAGTGAATCCAATTATAAAGTTACGGTGATCATCCCCCAATTCATTCCGAAGAAGGGCTGGCACAATATTCTTCATAACCAATCAAGTTTACTGATTCGTGCCTACTTACTTTATAGAAGAAATGTGGTTGTTACGACGGTGCCATATCATTTGAAGAAGTAAGTTCCATTATCTAAGAAAAGAAGCAAACCTACATAAGGTTTGCTTTTTTTTATAATCTTTATAAAAAAGACAGCAGTAACTTACGCTGCCGATATTTGAGTATGAACATTCATTACCAACTCATACCCGTACAATAAAAAGGATTTGCAGTAAGATGTGGGGATACTTCCTCTTTTAGAGCTTTAATTTATGTTAATTTAAAACTTTCTCCATCATCATTATCCGTACGACGGCTGTTTGGGAAAGTGATTATTTCAAAGTCGCTGATGATTCGGAAATGGACATGCAACATCATCAACATGGTGGCTAGAATCAATCAGTATCACTAAAAAGGGCTGCGTCTGCAGCCCTTTTTGTGTTGAACACTGCTTTAGGGGAAACACTTCATAAAATTACCAAGGGTCAATTCAAATAATGCGAACATATTAAGAAGACAAAATGAAATTTACTGCTTAGTTTTGAACTTACATATATGGGGGTTGTAAATGGATATATTATTAGCTCTCTTGCCGGCATTATTCTGGGGAAGCATCGTTTTATTTAATGTGAAACTCGGGGGTGGACCTTATAGTCAAACACTAGGTACAACGATTGGCGCCTTGATTTTTTCAATTGGTGTTTATATTTTCGCAGATATTGAATTGTCACTCCTGGTGTTTGGAGTCGGAGTCGTATCTGGATTGTTTTGGGCTGTTGGACAAGCTAACCAGCTTAAGAGCATTGATTTAATGGGAGTTTCCAAAACCATGCCAATATCAACAGGATTGCAGCTCATTTCAACCACTTTATTCGGGGTCATAGTTTTTCACGAATGGTCTACAATGAAAGCGATTATTTTAGGCGTTTTGGCTTTAGTCTTCATTATTATAGGAATCGTCTTGACCTCCTTGGAAGATAAAGAATCGAAAGAGGGCAAGTCGGGAAACTTGAAGAAAGGAATTGTTATTCTACTCATCTCGACATTCGGTTATTTGGTTTATGTGGTAGTAGCCCGTCTTTTTGACGTTGACGGGTGGTCAGCGTTGTTCCCTCAAGCGATAGGGATGGTGTTAGGCGGTCTGTTATTGACTTTTAAACATAAACCGTTTAACAAATATACGATTCGCAATATCATTCCGGGTTTGATATGGGCTGCAGGGAACATGTTTTTATTCATATCCCAGCCCCGTGTGGGAGTGGCTACTAGTTTTTCCCTTTCGCAAATGGGCATAGTCATCTCAACTATTGGCGGGATCATCATTTTACGTGAAAAGAAAACGAAGCGCCAACTAATTGGAATTGTTATTGGAATAATCTTGATCATCATAGCTGGGATTATGCTCGGGTTGGCAAAAAGTTAATTGGAGGGTGATTAAATGTATACAGATTTAGAAGGTAAGGTCGTTGTTATAACGGGTTCATCCACTGGTTTAGGAAAAGCGATGGCCATTCGCTTTGCTAAGGAAAAGGCAAACGTCGTGGTTAATTATCGTACTAAATTAGAGGAAGCAGATAGTGTAATGGAAGAAATCAAAACAAATGGTGGGGAAGCCATTGCAGTAAAAGGCGATGTCACCATTGAAGAAGATGTCATTAACCTTGTTCAATCAGCGATAAAGAATTTCGGGAAACTCGATATATTCATCAATAATGCAGGAATTGAAAATCCGGTTCCATCTCACGAGATGCCGTTAAGCGACTGGAATAGGGTAATTAATACCAACTTAACCGGAAATTTCCTGGGCTGCCGTGAAGCTATCAAGTATTTTGTCGAGAACGATATTAAAGGGAATGTTATAAACATGTCCAGTGTACATGAGATGATTCCCTGGCCTTTATTCGTTCACTATGCGGCAAGCAAGGGCGGGGTGAAGCTGCTTACGGAAACCCTGGCTCTTGAATATGCACCAAAAGGGATCCGTGTGAACAGCATTGGTCCTGGAGCCATCGCCACGCCAATTAATACCGACAAGCTTGAGGATCCCGAAAAGAAAAAAGATCTTGAAAGCATGATTCCGATGGGGTATATCGGAAAGCCTGAAGAAATTGCTGCGGTTGCTGCATGGCTGGCATCTTCAGAATCCAGTTATGTAACGGGCATCACTCTATTCGCTGACGGAGGAATGACAAAATACCCTGCATTCCAAGCGGGAAGAGGATGAATTTAGTTTAATTCCTCTTTTAAGATGCAACAAGAATCCCAGCAGGATCATTCCTGCTGGGATTCTTGTTAAAAAAGCATTAACGAGTGTGATGATTATACCAGCTAATGAAGTTATCGACGACCGTATCGATAAACTGGACAGTCGACTCATGTGTAAGCCTGCCTTCGTTATCGATTTTGTCATGCACTGCACCAACATATACTTCATTTCCGGGAAGGAGCGGGGAGGAGATGCCTAATGCGAATAGGATCTCACGCAAATGCAATTGAGCTTTAACCGTTCCTAATTGCCCCATTGACGCACCCATGATCCATGAAGGTTTGCCGATCAAGACTTTATCGACACGTGATAACCAATCGATTGCATTGCCCAATACGCCTGGAATCGTACCATTGTATTCAGGTGTTACCCACAAGACTGCATCTGCTTCGGCCACTTTGCTTTTAAATTCTTTTACAACTAATGGAGGGTCATTTTCAATATCTTGATCATAAAAAGGTAAATCCCGAATGTTCAAGATTTCGAGATCAAACCGATCTTGATATCTAGTTTGAATATATTTTGCTAGCTTAAGGTTGTAAGACTCTTTACGAATACTTCCCACTATTGCAACAACTTTCATCTTCAATACCTCCAAGGATTTGTAATGGATAATCATGTAAATGTGTTCTACTTACCTATTATAATTGGAATATAAATGAAAGGGAAAAAGGATGCTTGAGAAATAATCATTCTGTGGATGACCCTTCATTCATACAACGGTGAAAATGCTTTTCCATGACATAGCCAAAAAAGGAGGCAAGCATTTGTTGAAACAGCATGCCAAGTACAACGGGAACAGCGACGGCAGCAGGGAAATAGGTTGTTGCAAGAACGGCTCCAGCACTGATGTTCCGCATACCGCCTGTAAATGTCAAGGTGATGATATCCTCCTTTTCCCACCTTAAATATGCACCGGCCATCCAAGAAAGGGCATACCCTGAAGCAGCTATGAACAAAACCAAGAAGGCCATGATCATTAATTTCTTATCGAAATGGGTTAAGTAAGGAGCGATTTTTGAACTGTTTAATATGACTACGATTCCAACGCTTATCTTGGAAAATGGAGCTAAGCGGGGGGATAGTATAGATTGTATTTTCCCTTTTGTAGCCTGATTCAAGAACATGGCAAGCATGGAGGGAAGAACGACCATTCCGATTAATCCTTTCACAATCGACCCCAAATCCATTTCAATCGTACCGCCTCCAAAAAGGGAAACACTGTAAGGAACGATGAATGGCGAGAGTAGGGTGTCGATCAAGATGATAGTTAGGGCAAGAACGGCATTCCCATTATAAATGGATACCCAGATCATACTGGTGACACCGGTTGGAATCACTACAGCCAGGACTAGGCCGGTAATCGTGAAAGCATCACCATGAAACACTAAGTGGCCGAGACCAAAAGCCCAAATAGGCATGAGCATATGAAGGATGAGCAATACGATGAAAACAGGTAAAGGGTGGGTGACAGCCTGTTGCAAAGATTTAAAGTTGGAGCCTAAACTTCCGGAAAATGTTATGAAGGCGAATATCCATGGAACAAGAAAAGTGTAATCCATTAGATGTTCGGCCAATAATACCCCAATCACCACGCTTAACGGAGTGATGAGAGGCATGATTTTATCCATTTGTTCATTTATTGTTTTCAGCATCATTCATTCACTTCCTGAGCTATTCTATTAAGTAAGTTTACCATATTCCCAAAGAAAAAATTTGTAAGACAAGTAATTTGTCTATTTATTTTTTCTGTATTTTTTAAAATGGTGAAAAGCATGTATTGGAAGGATAGATTCGGTGAGGGATTCATCGTTCCAAAAAGGGTTTTCCCGGTTGTGTTCATTAAAAAGAGATTTTGGCAGGTTTGTTCGATGCAGCGTTGTATATTCATCGAAAAATAGTTTAAAGTAGAGGGGAGAGGTGAAAGAAATGTCAGAAAAGGTTTCCAGTATAATGTGGTTTAGTCTTGCAGTGCAAGCCCTGCTTGTTCTTGCTGATCATGATGGATTATGCAATAGTAATAAATTGGCTGATAAGCTTGATTCGGAGTCCGGCTTTCTTAGAAAAATATTAAGTAATTTAGTGAAGGCAGGGTTGATTCAAGCAAAGGAAGGAAGGGATGGGGGATATTCACTTGCCAAAAATCCCGAACAAATCATTCTTGCAGATATATACGCTGCAATTAAATCTGAACCTTTTTCAAAGGGATTTCTTGATGTGAATGATAAGAAATGCTTTCAACCATCTTCACGCGAAGCTTTATGCGGTTTAAAAAACGAGATGGAGAGCTGGATTATACAAGGCCTGGAGCAGAAAACGATTGCTGATTTACTTTCGAAATCTTAATGTGAAAAACGAAACTGACATGGTTTCGTTTTTCATAAACTGTATTTGACAAAAGAACAGTATGCGTTATATACTGTTCCTGTATTAATTACAGTTAAATGGAGGTCATTATAAATGACAAAAAATATAATGAGTAAAGAAGAATACCTAAATAAATCGAAAGAATTGAATATACCGCTTGAAAAGCCCAAAGTCCTTAATGATACGGACTTCATTACGGTAGCAAAAGAACGGAGATCTGTTCGCCAGTACGATGCTGAATACGTGATGACTGAAGAGGAAATTCGCGAAATCCTGGATATTGCGATTCAAGCACCGTCTTCTTCCAACTTACAGCCATGGAGATTCCTTGTGATTCAAGATAAGCAAACCCAACAAGAATTGCTCCCAATCGCCAATAACCAACAACAAATCGTCGATGCATCTGCTGTCATTGCCGTTTTAGCTGATATAGAAGGTTACAAAAATGCAGAGCGGATTTATGGTGAATTAGTCAATAAAGGAATTATGAAGAATGAAATCAAAGAGCCATATGTAGTCTCTATTCTGCATAATTACGGCAACTTTTCCGCTGAAAAGGCTTTAAGTGTAGCCATGATTGACGGTGGCTTGGTTTCCATGCAGATCATGTTAGCTGCAAAAGCAAAAGGATACGATACAGTCCCAATGGGTGGGTTCGATGAAGCCAAATTTGTGGATGCATTCAATGTACCGGAAAACTTCAAACCTGTCATGTTAATTTCCATTGGAAAAGGAACTAAAGCAGGCTTTGAAAAAGTCCGTTTGCCACTTGATACTGTATTGACTTGGAATAAATACTAAGTTTTTGGAACAATATTTGTACTATGTTAAAAGGATAGCTAAAACTCGCTATCCTTTTTTTCATGATTTGAGATTTGCTCTCTACTCCTTTTATTAAAAATGATTATTCTCGCAAGCGATAAAAGGATATGTTACAATTTTTCCAGATATTTCTCTGGAATATCTCTTCTAAAAATCACCGACGGCAAACTTAAGCATAAGGGATAAACAGTGCTAAAGAATTGTTTTGGCGCGCAAGCCAAAAATACAGCAATTATCGTTGATTTAGCCGTTCACAATGGATTGGAGGGAGTCCTTATGAAGAATATGAAAAGTGAAGTGTTCTCGTGGTTGAAATCTATCTTATTCGCTTTAATGATCGTGTTCATTTGCCAACAGTTTTTATTTACACCTGTTACAGTAAAAGGTGAATCAATGGAGCCGACTTATGAAAATGATGACCGGATAGTGGTAGCTAAAATCGGAAAGCCGGAGCGCTTCGATATGGTCGTATTTTATGCTCCGGACGCGGAAGAGAATTATATAAAAAGGGTGATCGGTTTACCAGGTGACAGCGTTGAAATGAAAGATGATATCTTATATATCAATGGGAAAAAGTATACAGAACCATATTTGAAAATAAAAAAAGGGGAAGTTCCACCTGAAGAAAATCTGACGGAGAATTTCACCTTGAGTGATTTACTTGGGAAATCCAGGGTACCTGCCGGTCATTTATTTGTCATGGGGGATAATCGAAGGAATAGTTGGGATGGAAGAAGATTTGGTTTTATTTCTGAAAAATCAGTAATGGGCAAAGTGAAATTTCGTCTCTACCCATTAAATGAAATGGGATTGCCGAAGTAAATGGAAAGCCAGGAGGATAATTATATAGACTAAGTTGTATTTATAGCAGATGATGGATAAGAACCTTTTCCTGTGGTTAAGGTTTTTCATTTTGGATTGTGGGGGGTATACATATGACGAATGGGTTAGCTGCCATCTCCATCCCGATGCTGGATGAAGAAATGGGACGGCAGGTTAAAGGACATGTTGATTCACTGACCGTTCCTCAGGGAAGCTTAGGAAGGCTTGAAGAATGGATAATCGAACTGGCCAAGATGACAGGAGAGGCATTTCCGGACATTTCGAAACCGGGTGTGATCGTGTTTGCAGCCGACCATGGAATTACGGAAGAAGGGATTTCGGCTTATCCAAAAGAAGTGACGGAACAAATGGCACTTAATTTCCTGAATGACGGTGCTGCCATCAATGTATTAAGCCGCGCGATAGATGCTTACTTGGACATTGTCGATATAGGGATCGATGCAGATATCGAAGCACCAGGGTTAACTTCGAGAAAAGTCCGCAATGGAACTAGAAACTTTTATAAAGAAGAGGCGATGACAAAGGAAGAAGTAATTCAAGCGCTTGAAATTGGATATGACCGTGCACAGAAAATGATTGCCCGTGGTGCGAACTGCCTGATTCTTGGTGAAATGGGAATCGGAAATACGACTTCCAGTACCGCAATCATCTCCATCGTAAGCGGGAAAAGCGTCGAATCACTAGTGGGGCAGGGAACAGGATTGAAGTCAGAAGGCATTATACATAAGCGAAGAATAATTGAAGAAGCGATTTCATTAAGAAATCCTAATCCGGATGATCCAATCAATATTTTGATGAAAATCGGCGGGTTCGAAATCACAGGTATGGCAGGGGCCATGCTTGCTGCAGCGAATAACCGTATACCCATTCTTGTTGATGGCTTCATTACAACCACGGCTGCTGTATTGGCAAACCTGATTTCCGGACGTGCAGCCGATTATATGTTTGTTGGACATCGATCTGCAGAACCTGGTCATAGAACGGCCATAGAACTGCTTGGCAAGGAGCCAATCCTCGATGTGGGAATGAGAATCGGGGAAGGAACAGGGGCTGCCCTGTCATACCCCATCCTTAAGGCAGCGACATTGGTCATTAAAGAAATGGCAACATTTGAATCTGCAGGCGTGTCGAATAAGTAAGAAATAGGAGACCTTCATTGCGATGGTCTCCTATTTTTATGGTTTCTTTCAATTCACTTTTACTTAATGGGCAGATGACCTTTATATTTCTTCATTTTCCTGACGACGGAAGGCTGGCTTATCCCTAAGAATTTAGCCATTTCATATGTGGACTTACATTGTTTACTCGCTTTCATCATCATCCATCTTTCCACTTGTTCGAGGGCAGTATTGAGATCACTATCATCAACCATCATTTCGTCGATCATTAGGGTATCATCTATTTTCTCAAAAGATTCTTGTCCTTGGAAATGGGAGGGGAGAAAGCCAGGGAAAATGATGGAGTCTTCCGAGGTCAAAATGAGCCGTTCAATCAGGTTTTCCAATTCACGCACGTTTCCTGACCATTTATGCTGAATCAGTTTTTCGTATGTGGAAGGGTGCAATTTCTTATCTGACTTGTATTTCTTGTTGATGATTTCGAGATTATGATTGATTAAGATGGCAATATCTTCTTTTCTTTCTCGTAATGGCGGTATTTGGATGGGAATCACATTTAAGCGATAATACAAATCGAGCCTGAATGTTCCCTTTTCCACCATTTCCTCAAGGTTTTGATTGGTGGCCGTTACAAGCCGAAAATCTATCTTATGCTCTTTTTTTCCACCTACCCTTTTAAAAGTCTTCTCTTGTAGGACATTTAATAATTTCACTTGCATATCCAGCGGAAGCTCACCGATTTCATCCAGAAATAAGGTTCCGTTATCTGCTTGTTCTACTAGCCCTTGTTTCCCTTGCTTCTGCGCTCCGGTGAAGGATCCCGCTTCATACCCAAACATTTCAGATTCAAAAAGACTTTCTGGGATGGTACTGCAGTTAACTTCGATGAATGGCTCTTTGCTGCGGTAACTCTGATTGTGCAGCCGGCGGGCGAATACGCTCTTTCCCACACCGGATTCACCAAGAAGCATGACTGTCGCATCCGTTTTGGAAACACGGTGTATCGTTTTGGCGATTTGCCGCATTTCCTTGCTGCGATAGATCAGCTCCTCCTGTTCCCTAAGTTCCTCGACTTCCGATTGGTATTCTTGAATCTTTTTCTCCAATTGACCGTACTGATCCTGGAGGTTCCTGATTTCAGTTTGATCTTGGGCATAGCTGACGACACGAATCAATTCACCATCATCATCAAAGATGGGATAGGCAGTCGACATAACGATTTTTCCCGTCTTCGTCTGCTGCATGATCTGTACAGGTGTTTTCTCTTTCAATACCATGGCAGAAATAGAAGGTGAAAGGATTCCTTCCGTTTCGAGCTGGTAAACGGATTTTCCCAGATAATGTTCCGGTTCGATTCCATATATCCACCAATGGTTAGGATTCGTGAATAAAATGAATCCTTTTTCATCGGTCACGGTAATATTATTATTGGAAGTGTTGATGATGCATTCCAAAACTCTTTTGACATTGTTATCACTCATCATTTTCCCCCTTACCCACTATTCCGGTGATTCAAATATAAATCAAAAATAGAGGTGAAATCAAGAATTTTCAGATACTTTGATTTGGAATTGAATCATTTTTTATGAGAGCCATGCCTGAGATTATCTCACTCACATCATTTTTCAAAGCTAAAACTAGAGTAATAGAGTAGCTATCCCACCTTAAGTATGTGGATATTTACGGTTAACCTACTTATGTTTGGGTATAAATAAAGTAGAGAGTAATCGATTGAAGGAGTGATTGACTTGGCTGAAAAAAGAACCTTGGGACAATATTTATACAACTGCTTAAAAGCAGAAGGTATTACAGAGATTTTTGGTGTGCCTGGAGACTATAATTTCTCATTGCTAGATACTTTGGAAGATTACGATGGGATTGAGTTTATTAATGGACGAAATGAACTCAATGCAGGATACGCTGCGGACGCTTATGCCCGTGTGAAGGGAATTTCGGCACTCATCACCACTTTTGGTGTCGGTGAAATGAGCGCATGTAATGCAATCGCTGGCGCGTACAGTGAAAATGTGCCGCTCATACATATTGTCGGCTCGCCAAAGTCCATGATGCAACAGGATAAGGAGCTTGCCCATCATACGTTAATGGACGGAGATTTTGATGTTTTCCGTAAGGTTTATGAGCATATCACCAGTTATACGGCAATTCTTACCCCGGAAAACGCAGCTAGGGAGATACCGGCTGCAATCAGAATCGCGAAAGAAAAGAAAAAGCCCGTTTATTTAGTAGTGGCTATCGATCTTGTTGAAAAACCGTTGCTTTCTCACGGTGAGACTTCTGAAAATGTGGCCAAAACGAATGTCGATGCGCTGCAGTCAGCAGTGAAGCATATAAAAGGGATGTTAGAACATGTAAACAAAGCGGTTCTGCTTGTCGATTTGAAAACACTTCGTTATAACCTGCAGAAACCCGTACTGCAGCTCGCTGAGAGGTTAAATGTTCCAGTTGCTTCGTTAATGCAGGGAAAAAGCGGGTTTGATGAGAGCCATCCCCAGTATATTGGTGTATACGGCGGAGCTTTCGGAAGTAAGGATGTAACTCAGACTGTTGAAGAAGCGGATTTCATCATAGCCGTTGGTGCTGTTTGGTCAGACGTCAATACTTCCAAAGGTACAGCAAAGCTTAACCCGTTGAAAATGGTGGAAATTCAACCTGACACATTAAAAGTGGGGGAAGCCAGTTATATGAATGTCAGGGCAGAGGAAATTCTAAATGCGCTCCAGGACATTGGTTACCGGCAGAACGAATCTGTTGGAAACATCTCGTTTCCGTATGACACAATGGCGGAAGACCCATCAGCACCACTGAAAGCGGCTTCCTATTATCCTCGAATTCAGCAAATGTTAAAAGATAATGACATTGTGGTCACGGAAACAGGAACATTCTCTTATGGCATGTCACAGGTCAGGTTGCCGAAAGGGGCGACCTACATAGCCCAGGGAGGCTGGCAAAGCATCGGATATGCCACGCCCGCAGCTTTCGGTGCTTGTATAGCGGATAGAAACCGACGTGTCCTATTGTTTACCGGGGACGGCTCGATACAGCTGACAGCACAGGAAATAAGCTCGATGCTGGAGAACGGCTGCAAGCCCATCGTGTTTATTCTCAACAATAACGGTTACACGATAGAAAAATTCTTGAACGTAAAAGTCGATATAGAAAAACAGAAATACAATGAGATACCAGAGTGGAATTATACAAAGCTGGCTGAAGCGTTTGGTCAAGAGGCATTTACAGCAAGAGTCGAGACGAATGGTGAACTGGATGATGCCATTACAAATGCTCAGAACGCCGATAACCTTTGCCTCATAGAATTGGTCGTGAAAGATCAAATGGATGCCCCGGAATATTTGCAAAAAATGAGGCAGTATCTTGAAAACCAAGAGAGACTAAAGTAATGCCATGTTCAAAATGCTCTCGCGCCGAACCATGTTTTAAAGAAAACTGGTTATTCTTCATGATTTTTTGAGGGTTTGTTAAAATATAACGTTCCAGGCACTCGCCTTCCGCGGGCGGTCCGCCCTTGGCGCTCTTTGCGCCTGTGAGGTCTACCTTGGACACGCTTTTCTAAGCAGGAGTCTTGGCAGACAGTCGGCGGAAAGGGAGCGGATTTCTGAAATCAAGCTGGAACATTTTTTAAAGAAAGGTCTTCTGTTATGAAGGCCTTTTTTTTGTTGGTATAGATACTGTACTTACGATATATCTATACGGCCCGATCTAGGACAAGGGTGGCAAGTTGAAAAAGTAATCAGGATATATCCAGAATGATAATACCAATATTGGTCACTGTCATTTCAAAATTGAAACGGAGAATTTTTAAATTAAAAGTAATATGAAAATGTCACGAGGTAATAGGGAAAATATCTATTTATCCTAAGTAGTGAAAACCATTCTTTTTACGGTCGGCTATTTCTGTAGATAAGGGGGCATAAAAAATGCGTAAAAATTTATCATTAGCACGATTAATAGAATCGAATAAAGAAAACTCAACAATAATCAGCTGTTCATAGATCTTATTGAAGAAAAAGTTCATAAAAAGCAAGTGGAAATGCAGGAAAGACATGTGACAAAACAGGCAGGTGATGATGATGTTATTAAGAAAAGCTTGGTTCTTACAACAAACAATTGCCTAACATAGAAAAAAGAAGGATGAAATAGCCCAACGAAAGGAATTATCAAGCTTGGAAGGAGTCAAGTGTCAGTAATCAACTTAATTATGCGATTTTGGAAATGCAAAGGTTAATGCGCGAGTGAGGATGGATTCCAAAAAGATAATGAGAATGGTTATAGCCATAACACCAGTTGGCAGCTATTTGACATTATAATACGCAAAAAAGCGTGTATGATAGTTTATCAAAACACGCTTTTTTGCTCTTTTATCAAGACATATAGAGTTAATTTTTTAGCCAACAATCGGTTATTGCCATGAATCATTTAGTTAAGAACACGAACTGCCTTTACAAAGCTAGGTCCCCAGTAAGAACTGTTGATGTTAGCGTAGGATACACCTTTAGATGTAGAAGCATTCAGCATTTGACCGTTACCGGCATAAATTCCCACATGATTGATTACACCATCATTATTGGTATCGAAAAATACTAAATCCCCTTTTTGGAGGGATTTTGAAGATACAGCTGTACCAACGTGTGATTGTGCCACTGAATTTCGAGGCAAGGAAATACCTGCACTTTGGAATGCCCTTAATGTGAATGAAGAGCAATCAAATACATCAGTGCGTGAAGTGCTTGCACCGTAAACATACCTGGCTCCCATATATTTAGCGCCAGCAGCCAAAACTTGATCTGCCTTGGTCGAGTTGGACGGTTTTTTAATTGCAGATGCTGAGGCTTGTCCGGAAACCCGGATGGATTGGCCGATACGAATACGATTTGAATTAGAAATAGTAGGGTTCATTTTAAGTAAGGCACTAAGGGAAAGGTTATATCTTTTAGCGATTGTTGATAAGGTATCCCCTAATTTAACCACATAAACTTCTGTTGTATTTTTACTATTATTCGAACTCGTATAGTTGTTAAGGGTATTAACCTTCAAGACCTGGCCGGGAAAAATAAGGTTACTAGTCAAATGGTTTTTAGACTTTAATTGTTTGACAGTCATATTATTGACTCTAGCAATTTTATCCAGGGTGTCACCGGATTTGACCCTATATGTAGCATTAGAAGGACTATTTTTAGCCGTAGAGCTAGATGCAGGGGCCATTCCGGAAACCCGGATGGATTGGCCAATATAAATTCGATCCGAATTAGAAATATCAGTGTTTAATTTAAGCAGGGCACTAAGGGAAAGGTTATATTTTTTAGCAATTTTTGATAAAGTATCCCCCAGTTTAACCACATATTTTTCGGTTTTATCTATATTTTTATCTGTATGGTTGTTAAGGTTATTAACCTTCAAGACTTGGCCGGGAAAAATAAGGTTACTAGTCAAATGGTTTTGAGATTTTAATGCTTGGACAGTTGTATGATTAGCTTTAGAGATTCCATCAAGGGTGTCCCCTGATTTAACTTGATAAGAACCAGCATAAGCGGAAGTGCCTGCCACTAGGGTACCTATAATAGTACCTGCAAGAATGAAAGAGTTTTTAGAATTGTTCATTTAGGAAAGTTCCTCCTGATGTGGTAAAAAAATATGTAGCATTTATATTATAAGGGTATGGCATATAAAAAACAGGCCCATATAAATAAAATTCAACTTTTTCGTCATTTTTCAGTAATCTTATTGCAGGAAAATGGGGGTTTATGGGATACAGGTGGAGTGTAAGAGGGCCATACTGTAATTTCGCATAAATGGATTAAAAGAGCATTTCATAAAATGGAATTTTGAGGAAATTAAAAAGAAAGGTAAGGATGGCATATCCTTACCTTTCCATGATTCATTTTTTAATATTGTCTATAAACGTAGGGATCATCCGGTTCAGCGATTTTACTATGTGATGATACTTTGAGCAGGGGAATGGTTTTCTTGAATGGCTGATAATAAATGGATTCCAATTCACCTGTCACGGAATACCACTCATCATTTTTAGGATGCATTCCTTCAGGAAATTCGATTAGCATACCGAATACCCCAGAGTCCGCGACACAGTGAATGACCCCAAAACGAAACAGGAATACCTGGTTTTTGGCTAGCTCATTTGAATTGTACGTAAATCCGGTTAACGTTATTTGCTTGCCAGTGAACTTTCCAGGAGAGTAATAGATAGCTTCTAAATCGTTTAGATAGTTTTCATCTGTTAATTGAAGACTATCTCGATCAACCAAGCCTTTGAGAGAGTTATCCATTAAAGTTAAATAGTCATCCTTGCCATAATAAAGACTCGTATCCGGCTGCAGAAATTGATGCTGGCTATATTCATCCGAGTCTTCATATACCGGGAAATGAAATCCTTTTTTTTCTACAATATTGGAGTCCATAGTGGCAACAGGCAAAAAGAGACCGGTTAAAATGGGAATGAAGAATAGGAAGTAAGTAAGGTTCCTTTTCCATTTCTTATTTTCCTGGGGGTGATCATGTCCGCACTGACAATCAACACATTCTTCTTGATTATCTTCCTTAAAATATAAGTAAGATCCCATTAACGTGAATATTGCCAGTATATAGATGGCAATCTGTGAAACATATGAATATTCCATATTAATGTATTTCGATATATTCCCTGAGGCGTGTAAATGCATGAATAAAAAAGTAAGTCCAAGTAATATGAATAATCTTCCCATATAAAACACCCTCTTTAAGAAATAAACAATAAAGTTAGGCCTAAGACGGAAATAAATATATAGGCCATCAAACATAAAACGAATTTTGTTTTGAAGGTACCTAAAAGCATGATCGTATTTTTAATATCAAACATGGCCCCAAATACAAGAAAAGCAACTAGTGAAGAGGGCGAGAAGGTACTTCTAAAAGAACTTGCAACAAAGGCGTCCGCTTGGGAACACAAGGACATGACATAGGACAAAGCCATCATGACTGCATTCCCGGATAGTTTTCCTTGACCGATTTCAAGCAATAGGGATGTTTTCAAAAAGGTTTGAATGGCAGCTGCCAGCAATGCACCAATGATTAAGTATTTTCCAACAGAAAAGAACTCTTCTATCGAGTGTTTGAACATCCCCGTTATTTTGTCTTTAAATGTAAGTTTATGGTGATGTATATGTTCGATATGTTCCTGTTTAAGCTGATTTGTCTTAAATTGAAAAGACAGGATGCATGCAATGATCAGGACGACCGCGAATGCAATTCCGCCACGATAGAAAACCATGCTCCAGCTATTACCAAATGCTATATAGGTGGAAAACAGGACGATTGGATTGAGAATGGGTGCAGAAAGCATAAAGGCAATGGCTGCTGAAAGAGGAACCCCTTTAGCGATCAAACGGCGGGTGATCGGGACGATCCCGCACTCGCAGGCAAGAAAAAAGACTCCTGCACCTATTGCGGATAAAACAGCTAAGATCGGATTTTTCGGAATGATTTTTGCAATCATCTCTTCTGACACAAACATTTGGATGATTCCAGATATAAGGACTCCCAGTAAAATGAAGGGAAGGGATTCAATTAGGATACTAATAAAAATTGTATTCATTTGCAAAAGAGCCTGAACGTTCATCATAAACCACCTTCCATATTGCTGACTTAACTATATTAGATTCGTAATAGATGGAAGTCAATTTATTATTACTGGGGAAATATGCTAGAAGTTGAATGGGTAAGGGAATTATGGAAATTGAACTATGGGATATTGAGGGGACTTGAATAATCTAATGTATAAGTTTGGCAGAAATTAAGTATTACTTCAATTTAAGCCTTGTTCCTTTTGAGGCTATGGCTGTCATTAGCTATATTCATAATCCTTTCATACACGACTCTTGATATGGATTTCGGGATGCTTACGGACAAATTAAAATCCCCTCTAAGTTGTGTAACATACACAGAATTTACACAGTTCACTTAGAGGGGATATAATCATGGTTTATTTTTCGGCACAGCTTTATTAATTAGGTTTTTACGGGATATAAACGGATTGTCGGTAACCCAGAAACGCCAAGGATAATCTTTTGCTGCCCCGGAGTTGTCGATTCCGACGCGGGGGCCGCTGGATATGTGTTCAGGCATTTTTCCGGTAGCAAGATATAGCGGGGGATCTGTAAAAGATCGACCATAATCATCCATGGTGATGCCTAGTGCCTTTGTTAGCTTTCCAGGTCCATCGGTCCATTTACGAATATCGGCAATTCCGCGTCTTTCATGCATGAGCTCAAGCCCGGAATACGGTTCAACCGCCCTGATTAAAATGGCCTCCGGATTTTCAGGCCCGCCGCTTACGACATTGACCAGTGTATGTGTGTGCATGACGTATGTATATATCAATCCGGAATTACCGAACATCACTTCCGTCCGTTTTGTCCTTCTATTTCCAAAACTATGTGCGGCCCTGTCCCCAGGTCCAATATAGGCCTCTGTTTCAACAATGAATCCAGAAGCGGTTCCATCCGCTGTTTCTTTTACAATGAGGCAGCCAAGAAGGGATTTTGCCAGTTCAAGCGTGGGCCGCTGATAAAAATCCGCAGGTAAAATTGAATGGTTTATCATAGTATCACTCCATTTAGTCTCATACAGGTAAAATTCCCTTATCGATGAAAAAGAAACATGAAGGGATTAAAAAGGCCGGCTGAATATATCAGCCGGTCCCGAGCATATTTTTAGCCTAATTCTTTTTCCGTTTCTTGATCTTTTTTGATTCGTCCTGAACCCACGGAAAGTGCTACTAGTATCCCCGCGGAAACAAAAAAGATACCGGTGATGAAAACACTGGAGAATGCATCGATCCAAGCATTTTCAATCGTTTTTACAAGGACATTGCTGACTTCTGCCGGCATTTTAAGGTTTTCCGGATAAAGCATGATGTTGAATAACGCATCCGTTTTATCGGCTAATGCTTTCAGTGCCTCATGCAATATAGGGTCCTTTTGGCTTACGACCGCATCATCCATATTTTGCTGGAGATTGTGATTCATGACAGCGTTCAAAATCGTGATGCCCATCGTTCCTCCTATAGATCGGAAGAATGTGGAGGCCGCTGTAACCGACCCTAGCTGGGATTTTGGAAACTCGTTTTGAACGGCAATCATCAATGTCGGCATGACAAGACCCATACCTATTCCAAGGATGGCCATGAATGAGTACGCAGTGAAAATAGTCGTACTGCCGTCCATCATGCTCATTAGGAAGAAGCCAAGCGTTGCAAAGGCCATTCCAAAGGTAAGCACGGTACGAAAACGGAATTTCAATAGTAACCGCCCGCCAATTATGCTGGAAAGAATCATACCGATCATCATCGGAGTCATGGTCGACCCCGCTTTTGTTGGTGAAACTCCCAGTACGCCTTGCATGAACAGCGGGACGAACATGATTGCCCCGAACATGCCAAGGCCAAGCAGGAAGCCCAAAATATTCGTGGTGGAAAAAACTCTATTTTTAAAAAGGGATAAATCAAGGATCGGTTCGACTGCTCTTCTTTCAAAAATGATGAATAGGGCAATGAAGACAATGGTGCTGCCGAAAATCAAGAGAGATTCCAGTGATAACCATTCGAATTTATCACCACCGAAGGTCAAGCCCAGCAGTAACAGCACAATACCAGGAATCAAGGTGAAAATCCCCAGATAATCGATATTCACTTTCTCTGCTTTCCTTATGGCTTCATGTTTCAATCCTACATAAATCAAAATGGCAGATAGTAAGCCCGTCGGTACATTGATCAAAAAGATCCAATGCCAGCTTATATGGTCAACGATCAGGCCGCCCAGAAAAGGACCAATGACGGAACTTAAACCAAAAAGGGCTCCAAATACACCCTGCCATTTGGCTCTTTGTTCGGCAGAGAATATATCGCCGATTATCGTTTGGGATAAAGGCATGATCATCCCGCCGCCGATTCCCTGCAGCCCTCTATAAATGATCAATTGCTCCATCGAAGTGGCTGTGGCACATAAAAAAGAACCAATCGTAAAAATGATCGTACCAAGCAGATAAAGGGAACGTCTGCCATATAAATCAGATAGCTTTCCAACAATGGGTACAACAGTCGTTGAGGCTATTAAATAGGCAGTCGTCACCCATGCAAAGATGGTAAAACCATTCAATTCCCCGATAATTGTCGGCATGGCCGTACCGACGATCGTCTGTTCCAATGAACTGAAAAACATTCCAATGATCAATCCTGTTAAAACTAGCTTAGTATTGACCGCTTTTTTTTCCATTTGCATACGATTTCTCCATTCCTGGAACTGTATTCCTTATTCGTTTTGTGACTGATAGGTCAAAATTATAAATCCGAAATGACCATTTAGTCAATGGTTTTTCGCTGAAAATTTCAATTGCATGAAGGTGGATATGAAGATTCATCCATAACACCTTAGTAATTCGACCAGAAACCACCAAATCCTTCTGATTAATATCTCCAACGTGTTTCCATTTATGATATCCGATATAATAAGAAGGAATATAGATGAACTTATGATTGGAAGTGTAAGATATGAATAAAAAAATCGGGTTTATTGGATGCGGCAAAATGGGTGAGGCAATGCTTGAGGGCATGTTGCTTGCAGAGGTCATTTCACCTGAAGGGATCATGGTCAGTACTGCGAGTATGGAAACCAAAACTAAAATCACCACGAAATATAAAGTTAAAGGCACTTTGGATAATATAGAGGTTGCCGGTTTTGCCGACTTTCTCTTTCTAGGGATCCAACCTGCCATGCATAAGCAAGTGCTTGAAGAAGTGAAGAATCATGTGAAAGAAGACGCTGTAATCATTACCATGGCAGCTGGGATCACTATATCTTTAGTTGAGAGCAGCTTCGGAAAAAAAGTGAAGGTTGTCCGGACGATGCCAAACACTCCTTCGCTTGTCGGTGAAGGCATGACGGCCATGAGCATCAATGGTGAAATTACCGATGCTGATATAGAGGATGTGACTGCATTGCTGAATAGTTTCGGTAAAACGGAAATCCTGCATGAAGATTTGATGGACGCAGTACCGGCCATCAGCGGTTCGTCGCCTGCTTATGTATACATGTTCATCGAGGCGCTGGCTGATGGAGGGGTCCGTGATGGCATTCCAAGAAAACAAGCATACCGAATGGCAGCACAAGCTGTAATGGGAGCTGCTAAAATGGTACTGGAAACGGAAAGACATCCTGCTGCTTTAAAGGATGATGTCTGCACGCCGGGCGGTTCAACGATAGCTGCGGTAGCGTCTTTAGAAGAGAATCAGCTAAGATCCAGCATTCTGCAAGCAATGAAGGCCTGCACGGATAAAACGAAAGGTTTCAGTAAGTGAAGAAAGATGGATTGCCTATTAGCGGGCAATCTCATTTTGTGTGATATTTTCAGAATGTTTGGTGAAAAAAGAGGAGGCAGCATAATGAATGGTTATATAGAAGAACTTAGGAAGATACTGACGGCAGAACAAGTAACGGTGAATGAAACATTATTGGAACAGCACAGCCATGATGAATCATATCACACTCCGCATTTACCCGATATGGTCATTTATCCAAGGGATACTGCGGAAGTCAGCGCAGTCATGAGTTATGCGAATGAGCATGAAATACCGGTCATTCCTTTTGGATTAGGATCAAGTTTGGAGGGGCATGTCGTTCCAGTCAAAGGGGGAATTTCCCTGGATTTGTCCTTGATGAATCATATACTGGAAATCAGGGAAAATGATTTCCTTGTTAAGGTCCAACCAGGTGTGACAAGGACGCAACTCAATAAAGAATTAAAAAAATACGGTTTGTTCTTTTCCGTCGACCCTGGCGCCGATGCTACATTGGGAGGGATGGCAGCTACGAATGCAAGTGGGACGACCTCGGTCAAATATGGGATAATGCGCGATCAAGTCAGGGATTTGGAAGTGGTTTTAGCAAACGGTGAAGTGATTCATTCCGGAAGTTTAGCGACAAAATCATCCTCAGGCATTCACTTGAATGGCTTGTTTGTCGGTTCTGAAGGTACGCTAGGTGTATTTACTGAACTGACTTTAAAGGTATACGGTATTCCTGAAGTCACCATGGCTGGGAGAGCTTCATTTCCAACCGTCGAACAGGCAGTATCTGCGGTTAATGGGATCATGCTTGCTGGAATCCCGATTGCACGAATTGAATTGGTTGATGCCGAGTCCATAAAAAAAGTTAATCAATTCATGGACAAATCCTATGATGTCCAACCAACTTTATTCCTCGAGTTTCATGGGAATTTTGCCGGACTGGAACAGGACGTCAAATTTGCCAAGGAAATTGTAAGTGATTTTGGCTGTGGGGATATCCAGTTTGAAACCGATTCAAAAGCACGGAATGCCTTATGGGAAGCGCGCCATAACCTCGCATACGCATTCATTCACAGCGCACCTGGAAAGAAGCTGATGGTGACCGACGTAAGTGTGCCCCTTCATGAATTATCGAATGCCATACTGGATACAAGGAAGAAGGTCGAACAATCCAAAGTGGAGGGTGCGATTGTAGGACATGTAGGTGACGGGAATTATCATGTATTGTTCATGATCGATCTGAAAAATCCTGAAGAAGTTAAAGAAGCGAAGAGGTTAAATGAAGAAATCGTCGAATATGCATTAACAAAAGGCGGTACATGTACGGGTGAACATGGGGTAGGACTTGGAAAATCGAAGTATCAGCGAAGGGAGCATGGAGGAGCTTACGAAGTGATGAAAACAATCAAACAGGGATTAGATCCGAAAGGAATAATGAATCCTGGGAAGATCTTCATAGATTAAGAGGCAAATTTTATTTTGTAGATTAGTAATAACATCAAACAAACTTGATCCCATATAAAATGTGGTGGAAATAATGTGTATTATTGGGGTCAAGCCGAAAATGCCAATTACATATCACGGAATTTAACATATTCGCATAAAAATGATTTTCGACTTTAATTCGAGCTCTAATCGAAAAAATGGACCGTTCGATCTGATAATTCGACCTATATCTAGTTAAATCGCCCGTAGTGCGAGATAATCCGACATGATCCAGATATTGTGTCCGAAGAAGTACAGCTTCAACGAGATTCTCGTCCAAAAAAATAAGACTCCAGACAAGATTATGTCTGGAGTCTTATTTTTTATTAAGCGTTAATGTTATTTGAGTTTAAGGCATTTTCAACACTTACATAGTTGTAGCCAAGGTCTGTTGCAACTGCTTCGAACGTGATTTCACCGTTCGCAACATTGACGCCTTTTGCAAGTGCATCATTTTCAAGGATTGCTTTGATGGCACCTTTGTTTGCAATTTGAAGTGCAAATGGTACTGTTACGTTAGTTAATGCAACTGTAGAAGTTTGAGGCACTGCTCCTGGCATATTCGCCACTGCATAATGCACTACTCCATGTTTAACATAAGTAGGGTTATCATGTGTTGTTATGTGGTCGACCGTTTCAAAGATACCGCCTTGGTCGATTGCAACATCTACAATGACTGAACCAGGAGACATCGATTTAACCATTTCTTCAGTAACAAGCTTAGGAGCTTTAGCACCTGGAATCAATACAGCACCGATCACTAAATCGGCATCTTTAACTGCTTCCGCAATATTATAAGGGTTGGAGATAAGTGTAGTCAGTTCATTTCCGAAAATATCATCAAGTTGACGTAGGCGGTCAGGGCTTAAGTCAAGAATGGTAACATCTGCGCCTAATCCAATAGCGATTTTAGCAGCATTCGTTCCAACCATACCTCCGCCGACAACAGCGACTTTACCACGTTTAACTCCAGGAACTCCGCTTAATAGTATTCCTTTGCCGCCGTTATTTTTTTCAAGGAACTGAGCACCGATTTGTGCTGCCATGCGTCCTGCAACTTCACTCATTGGTGTCAATAAAGGAAGTGTGCGGTTTACTGCAACCGTTTCATAAGCAATGGCCAAGACACCGCTTTCTTTTAGGGCCTGAGCTAGTGCCGGTTCAGCCGCAAGATGTAAATATGTGAAAAGGATTAAATCTTTTCGGAAATATTTATATTCAGATGAGATAGGTTCTTTTACTTTCATGATCATTTCTGTGCTTGACCAAACGCTAGCAGCGTCCTCGACTATAACAGCACCAGCTTCTTGGTATGATTCATTTGTAAAACTGCTTCCTAGACCTGCGTTCATTTCGATTAATACTTCGTGACCTGCATTGACTAATGCCACAACCCCAGCTGGAGTGATAGCTACACGGTTTTCATTGTTTTTAATCTCTTTTGGAATTCCTATTCTCATCTTAATCCCTCCAATAATGTGTTTTTACTATTTGTATCACAAGTATAGTTGGAAAAAGAAATAGTTAGTATGTGGAAATCAGAAAATTGAAAATGGTGTATTTGTGGAATTCCACAAACGCAGTGTCAAAAAATATGGGCTTGCCAGGAACAAGACCTTTTTAAAGCTGAATTCAATTCTTTGCAATAGGCTCTTGAATGCGCTCTAAAATCCTTCTTTTCTTATATAGCATGATTCCCGTATCGGCTATATCGGCAATCATGGAACGATTTGTAAGGGCGCCAAAGATTATTCCGGCAACAGGAACCATTTGCAAAAGCTTTTTCCAGCCAAACTGATCACGGTATGTATAAACGACTTCCCGCCAACCTTGCAGTTCGGATGCTATTTCCCTTTTTGATTGGGAATCGGTCTGGTTCATTTTCGACAATTCATTTAATATAGCTTTTTTGCCGACAACATCCGATGTTGTGAATTGCAGACATTTTACGATGAAAATACGTTCTTGGCGGTCTTTAGGATTGAAGCCATATGTGATGGCGATATCCTGAAGCGTTTTGATCGACATGCCGAGAAGAAGGGGGATGTCGATGGCCAAGGTGAAGATTCCGCCAATCCCTGTAGTGGCACCTTGAACCGTTGCCAATTTGCTGCCTGAATTTTTAATATCCTGACTCACACTATCCATAATATGGAGGGGTATGCTTGAAACATCTTCCAGGGCTTTAATTTCCAAATCGGGAACCTTGGCTTGCAGCTGACTTAAAATATGAGCTTCTTTCGTTAAATATTTTCCGCCATTCTGAATGTAGCTGCCGATTTCATCAAGCATGACACCCAACTTTTTCTGAATGAAATCCGGTGTCAACTTATCCAATAGCTTGAAGGGGATTCGCCCGATCCGTTCCCAAAACCATAGTCCTTTCTGATCTTTCTCCCATTTTTCAATGATTGTTAATTCTTTTTCAAGCTCTTCTTTTGTTTCAAGTTTCATATGATCAACCTTTCCCACTTCTAGTATTCCATATCAGGGAATATATCATTAATTTTTCTTGTGAAATTCATCATATTGATTAAGTTTAATGTTAAGAAAGAGGGACATTTTTTGAATCGGGTCTTTTAGCCGAATATTTCCCACTTCAGAGATTCTTTTTAATCTGTAATTTAATGTATTCACATGGATATGAAGATTACTTGAAGCTTCATTTGGGTTGCAGTCTTTCTCTAGATAGACAGTGAGTGTTTGCAGCAATTCCGTCTGGTTCTTCATGTCATATGCTTTTAGCCTAAGGATCGAAGGATGAACACGACGCTGTTTGTTGCTTGCGAGTGTTTCAATCATTTGAAACATGCCAAGTTCTTCATAATGTAAAATGAGTTTCATGTCATCAGGGAAAACATTCTTCATTTTAAGGGTGTATTGAGCTTCTTCGTAACTTGATTTAACATCCATTAAGTTTTTATACATATTGCCAGCCGTTCCAAGAATATGCTCGACACCGAAACGCCGTTTCATCTCCAGAATGAAAAAAGGAATGAACTCATAAATCGATGAAGTGAAAGAAGGGCTGTTTTCCTGGTTGCCTCCCGCTAAAAGAATGAGCTTGTTATGGTCAATGGCAAATAAGGAACTGTTTATCTTTTGAGTGGTCGTTAACATGTATGAAATGTAGCGCTCCACTTCGCGATTGATCTCTTTAGGAAATTCGAATACCAATATGGAAAAAACCACTGGAACGTGGATGGAAAATTTCTTGTAATTTTCAATTATTTCCGATTCTTCTTGGTAGTGCCCGGTCAACATGCGCCAAAGGAACTCTTGATGACCTGCTTCTTTCCTTTTCTTTTTCAATTGCAATTGCTGTAACTGGTTCTTCGCCTCCTTGGCAGCGAATTGGAGAAATTTCATATCTTCTTCGGAGAAAGGTTCATTTACTTCCAAAGCCCAAATGAAACCAAGTACTTCATTATTTTTCCGGATGGAAACCGCAACCCTGTTACCGAGACCGACATCATTGATGGCCCCGATTTTAATGGGGGCATCTTCTTTCAATAACGCGGGGATGAAGCCATCTTTCCATAAACTGTTGATGACCTTTTCAGGGACACGTCTTCCGATTATGGTCATGATACGAGCCTGATCCGTAGTATCATCGTGTGTGCTATAAGCAAGTAAGCGATGGTTACCGTCCTCGATTGTAATGGGGCAACCCAAAACAGAACTGATTCTATCGACAAACTCCATCATATCTCCATAAAGGTCTTTAAAAATATCTCTATTTTTTTCGAATTCCTTCATTTTTATCTTGCCCCTCGCTAAAAAAAATTCCTTCTCCTTGAATTTTAAACGATTTCCTATTAATAAGCATAGATAAATCCTTTGTTAAAACAGAAAATCCCTACCGATGGAAACCGGAAGGGACTTTATTTTAGAATAAGAAGTTAATTAAAAGATAAAGCAAACCTGCTAATGTTGCCGAGATGGGAATGGTAATGAACCAAGTGATGATCATTCTTTTTGCCGTTCCCCATTTTACGCCCTTGACACGATGTGCTGATCCAACACCAAGGATTGAAGACGAAATAACATGGGTTGTACTGACTGGCATGTGTATTATTGTCGCGCCGAAAATGATGAAAGCACCGGTTAAATCCGCTGCAACACCATTGACCGGACGGATTTTCATGATTTTGCCGCCAACGGTTTTAATGATTTTCCATCCGCCGACGGAAGTTCCAAGCCCCATTGCTAGCGCACAGGAGAATTGAACCCAGAAGGGGATATCGGCACTTGATGCATAACCATTTGCAATAAGGGCCATCGTGATGATACCCATCGCTTTTTGAGCGTCGTTCGTTCCATGGGTATACGATTGAAGTGCCGCAGTAGCAATCTGTATAGTACGGAATTTTTGGTTTGTTTTTGTCAGGTTATTGTTTTTAAAGACTACTTTAAAGATGCTGTATACGATAAACCCGATTGCAAAAGCAATTAGCGGGGAGAAAATCAAAGCTTGAAGAATTTTCATGAACCCTTCCCATTTAATGCCGGCGAAGCCTGCTGCAGCAATGGCGGCACCTGCAATCGAACCAATCAATGCATGGGAGGAACTGCTTGGTATTCCGTAATACCAGGTAAGAAGATTCCATATGATAGCGGCAAGCAGAGCAGCCATGATTACATATGAACCATTCGGAAGCGTGAACGGATCCACGATATCCTTCGTTATGGTCTTCGCTACTCCAGTAAATGTCATAGCTCCGACGAAGTTCATGATGGCTGCCATGATGATGGCATGCCTAGGCTTCATGGCCTTTGTTGAAACAGCAGTCGCTATTGCATTGGCTGTATCATGAAAACCATTGATGAAGTCAAATGCTAAAGCAAAGAAAACGATTAATATTGTTAAAATTAATAAAGTATCCATTTATTGGGGTACTCCTTAGGCGTTTTTCATTATGATTGTTTCAAGTGTATTGGCCACTGCTTGACAGTGATCGGCGATTTCTTCAAGGCTTTCGTAAATTTCTTTATATTGAATGATCCTGATTGGATCTTTTTCAACTGTAAACAAGTTTTTGATTGATTGACGTTGGATTCCGTCACAAACTGATTCAAGATCTTTAATTTTGATTGCATTTTCACGAATCATTGGCAATTTCTTAGTGGATAGTGTATCGACAGCACTTTCAATCTCATACGTACATTGTTTGATTGCATCCACAAACTTAAGCATATACTCATCTGCATTGACAATTGAGTACATCTCGAATAATGCTGCACAGTGTTCCAAACCGTCTATGACATCATCCATTCTCATGGTCAATTCAAGTATATCTTCCCGTTCGATAGGAGTGATGAAGGCATTGTTCAGCTCTTTAATCACATTATGAACCATTGAATCGCCTTTATGCTCATAGTCTTTCATCGTATCTGAAAATACTTTGAGATCGGAGATGTTTTTGAGTTTATAATCCGCGAAATAGTCAGCACCTTCTTTAAGGTTTTGAGCGATGTTAAAAAGCATTACTGCGAATTTGTCTTTTTTTGATTTAAAAGCCATGTTAAAGCCTCCCAATTAGTCATGCAAATTTACGCACTTTAGTCGTACGCTTAGTATTAACAAATTGATTGTAACGAATTCATGTAGTATCCGGGAAGGTTTTTCGACGAAAATTTACAAAATCTTAATAAAACTTTATATAAAAACACAAGGAAAATTAAAAAATGGGGAAAACCCTACAATTATAAGGGGAAATCTGTAGAAAAAATGCCTTTCCAATATGGAAAGGCAAAAGGTTCTATAAAAATAAAGCAATTAAATAGTAAATGATTCCAGCTAAGGAAGCGGAAATTGGCAATGTAATGAACCAAGTGATCAACATGTTTTTTGCGGTTCCCCATTTTACCCCTTTGATGCGGTGTGCTGAACCGACCCCAAGTATTGAAGAAGAAATGACATGTGTCGTGCTGACCGGCATATGCAGGAAGGTTGCACCGAAAATGATGGATGCTCCAGTCATATCGGCAGCCACACCGTTAACTGGGCGGATTTTCATGATTTTACCGCCAACGGTTTTGATGATCTTCCAACCTCCGATTGATGTACCAAGTGCCATGGCTATTGCGCAGGATAGTTGTACCCAGAAAGGAACATCAGAGGTAGAGGCATACCCGTTAGCGATCAAAGCCATCGTGATGATACCCATGGATTTTTGAGCATCATTCGTTCCATGTGTATAAGATTGGATGGCCGCCGTGAGAATTTGTATTCTCCTGAATCGCTTATTGGTTTTTCCTAAATTATTATTTTTGAATACTACCTTGAAGATGCTGTATACAATGAATCCAAGCGTGAAGGCGAGGATAGGGGATAAAATCAATGCTTGTACAATTTTAGTGAATCCACTCCATTTAATCGCATCGAATCCACTAGCCACGATGGCAGCTCCCGCTATTGAACCAATGATCGCATGGGAGGAACTGCTTGGAATGCCAAAATACCAAGTGATTAAATTCCATATTATTGCCGAAAGCAGGGCGGCAAGGATTACATAAGAACCATTGTTCAATGTGAAAGGATCAACGATATCCTTCGTAATGGTATGCGCTACACCGGTAAAGGTCAGTGCTCCTAATAAATTCATGACCGCAGCCATGATGATTGCATGACGTGGTTTAAGCGCCTTGGTTGATACTGCTGTAGCGATGGCGTTAGCCGTATCATGGAAACCATTGATAAAGTCAAAGACCAGAGCAAAAATAATAATTAGCACGGTTAAGATGAGTATGCTATTCATACATGGAGGACTCCCTTAATTTCAAATATGTAAAGTGTATATGGATTGTCGCCAATGAATGGGCAGGACAGTTTGCAACTCCTCAATAATAGGATGGGAGTTTTACATTTGATTATTCTTAAAATTTGGCACCTTCTTTTTTACTTGGTTTTAAGCCGAACTATTCAATTGTAACGAATTTCATACCTATAAGGATAGATGTTTCGTCATTTTTTTACAAAATATTTAACTTAGTGAATGATTAAAGAGATAAAATGATCCCCTTTAATATATATGAATGGTATTTAAGGGTGTCTTTTCGCTTAAGAGGCTATATAAATCCCGAGGCTTATGGTTAGAAATAGAAGGTGGAGGGATGTATAATTGGTAAATAAAAGTAAGGGGGAATGATGGAATGATTTCAAATATTGGGGAAACGATCACCTTACATAATGGAGTTAAAATGCCACAGTTGGGTTTCGGTGTATTTAAAGTGAAAAACGGCAATGAAACGGTTGAGTCCGTCAAGAAAGCGATCGAAGTTGGTTATCGTGCGATTGATACGGCGGCCATTTATGAAAATGAAGAAGGTGTTGGTCAGGCGATTCGGGAATGCGGATTGCCTCGTGAAGAATTGTTCATTACATCTAAAGTGTGGAATACAGAGCAAGGATACGAAACGACGCTCCAGGCATTTGATGATAGTTTAAATCGTCTTGGTCTGGAATACTTGGATTTATACCTGATCCACTGGCCGGGAAAAGATAAATATCTGGAAACCTGGAGGGCATTGGAAAAGCTTTATAAGGATGGAAAGGTGAAATCAATCGGTGTGAGTAATTTCCATGTTCATCATTTGGAAGATTTACTTGCAAACAGTGAAGTGAAACCGGTCGTCAATCAAATTGAATTGCATCCACTTTTGACTCAAGTCGAAATTCGTGATTACTGTGCAAAACATGAAATAAAGGTTGAGTCTTGGAGCCCGCTAGGCAGAGGGAACCTATTGGAAGAGCCGACAATTAATCATATAGCGAAGAAGCACGGGAAAAGTTCAGCACAAGTTTTGATTAGATGGCATTTACAACATGATCTAGTTGTAATACCTAAATCGATTACGCCTTCCCGTATCGAGGAAAATGCAGAGGTATTTGACTTTTCTTTAAGCCTGAATGAAATGAATCAAGTAGATGCCTTGAACAAAAATGAACGGTTCGGTAGCAATCCCGATGAACTTTTGTTCTAAAAAGAATACTGCAAATGATAGGAGGGTGTCCCGAATGGGGCATCCTTTTTCTTTTTCCTCATGAACATAATTGAGACAGTTATTGCTTATACTAACTATGTGACAAAGTTAATCCTATGGTATACCCGTTTAATATGTCTGTTAATCCTGTTTTCGTTGCCAAATATTTTTTAAAAAAATTAGGTTTTAGATTAATTAAACGGGGAAAATAATGAGTACAGCGGCAAACAAAAAGAAAAAATTCACTAACATGAGGATTGTCCAATCAGTTACTCAAGGGCTATAGCTAGCTAATTCCACCCAATAACTAAAACATTCACATTCATTAGATATTGTGCATAATCGGCATCATACCATTTGAATGTAAAAGTTAAAAATAACTGAAAAAAGGCATGACAATATGGAAGTGATTTGATTTCTTGGAGTCTGCTGCAGAAATTGAAAAAATAACTAATTTGAAGGAGGAAATATATTATGGGATTTTTATGGTCATTAATTATCGGAGGTATCATTGGTTGGTTAGCAGGTATGATCGTTGGACGTGACGTACCATTTGGAATTATCGGTAACATTATCGCTGGTTTTATTGGTGCATGGTTAGGTTCATTAATTCTTGGGAACTGGGGACCTTCAGTAGCAGATTTCGCTATAATTCCAGCATTGATTGGTGCTATCGTATTTGTCTTCGTCTTAAGCCTTATCTTAAAAGGCATGAGAAAAGCTTCATAAATGCAGAAATTAAGCTGGCCCAAGTGGCCAGCTATTTTTTATGTCAAAATGAACTTATTTCGTCCCAAACATGCCTTTGATCCATCAATTTTGCCCAAAAGCAGAAAATCCTGCAGCTGGTTCCAAAAAAACGGGCAACAATTTCATATTAATGGAAGAAATAAAAACACCGTTCCGAAATCGAACGGTGTTTGTTCAGTTTAAATGGTGACATCGAATATTTCAGGGCTATCAATGAAAGGAGCTTCTATGCTCATTTTTTTTTCTGAAATGGGGTGGATGAATTCGATTTTCCTTGCATGCAGGGCTTGCCGTGGAAATGTCTTTTTTCCGCCATACAAGGTATCTCCGGCCAAGGGGTGATTCAAATGACTGAAATGCACCCTGATTTGGTGGGTTCGGCCGCTTTCCAGTGTACAGCTGACGAGCGTCAAGTTTTTCTTGGGATTGCGATTGAGTACCTGATAATGGGTGACTGCCGTCTGACCTGTAGGGGAAACCCTTCGTCTAGTGGCATGGTGTCGGTCGCGGCCAATTTTTTCTTTTATTTCGCCTTCATTCTTTTTAATGTTTCCTTCGACTAAAGCTAGATATGTCCGTTTGATTTCCCTTTCTTCCAACATTCTATCCAGCATGGACCCAATGAGGCGGTTTTTGGCAAAAAGGACCGCACCGGTGGTATCTTTATCAAGCCTATGAATATGCTTGATCATACAGGACTGGCCGGTTTTTTGAAGATGGTGCGCCACTCCATTGATGAGGGAGTGTGCTTCACCCGGTTGAGAAGGATGAGTATCCATTCCAGCCGGTTTATTGGCTATCAACAACACATCATCTTCATATATGATGGAAATTCCTAAGTCTGCCGCTTGAACTGTTTCATTTTCAGCGTGATCCAATAAGGGGATACTGATCGTATCTCCTTCATTAAGAATAGTTGACCATGTGACGGAATTCCCATTCACTGTCACTTCTTTACTCATCCTCCATTCATGGACTAATTTCTTTGGGGCCTTCCACCGCTTCCTAAAAAGCTTTTCCAATGTTAATCCATTCCAACTTTGGAGAACATTCATTATTAATTTTTGGTTAGTTATTTCAAAATTTTCCAATTAAACCCCTACTTTCGACTACTTTGGTTTTAATTAAATGAAAAAAATATATAATAATTAAAGATGAGTCATGAAAAAAGAAACCTTGGACCTATTGCTGAGATTTTCGTGGTGGAAATTACCACATATTTTTTACAAAATTTATGTTATTCTATTGGGAAAGAAATCGCTTGTCCTAGAATATACATATAATAGATAGGTCTAACGGATCTGAAAAAAGGTGGTTTTTTTAGTGAAGACGGTCTTTTCTTCAACTGAAGAACAAGAGCAAGAAATAGCGAGTCTCGTTTCTCGTTTCTACGAATCTGTATTTCCAAAATACTTTACGGAAAGTGAAATCCTTCATTTTCGCGAGATTGGCGTTTTAAAGCCCAATCAAAGTTCTGTCACTTACTTGGCAACATTAAGAGACGCATTTCAAGTAATGACATGTCTTCAAGTCCTCTTGTCGATATTAGACAAACAGAAGAGAGAAGATTTTATATTGATGGAATCTAAATCTGAAGAATTGTTCCAACATAACATCACTTTATTGAATGAATGTGGAATATTCTTCCCCTTTTATTATGACCATTTTTCAAGTATAAACCATGAAGCGAATAATGATATGCAGATGATGGACATCCAGGTGGCGAATCAATATTTAGTATAAGGCAAAAAAAATGAGCCGGCTATAACGGGAGAAGCATTTCCGTTAGGGCCGGCTCATTTTTTACATCCTTAATTAATATCGTGGTCCTCGAACCATTTCTCGAACGTTACTTCATCATTAAAGCCGACGATTCGTTCTTGTTCTTCCCCATTTTTATAGTGAACGATGGTCGGGGTCTTTTTGATGCCATAGTCGCTCCATCCTTGTTCAAACTCCAAAAGATTGAATTGAACTAGATCAATACCCAATTTCTCTGCCAAAGGTGCCACGACTGGTGTGGTTTTTTGACTGATTGAATTCGTAGGACTATAGAAATAAACGGTCACGTCTTTACTATCTTGGAGGTCCTGCTCCAATTCTACAGGAAGGATCAAATTTTGATAATTGGGGTCATCCAGCTGATCGACAGTAGCAGGTTTAAGCTTATCCTTGCCGTATGGATTTCCTTTTGATTTATCTTCTTTTTTCATGTTTGTAAAAACGCCCAGCAGGACAAAAAGGGCGACGATTATCACTAAAAATATAGCCATTTTCTTCATTAAGCTGCAACCTCCTTGGATCTTGTCCATACGATGTAAAAAATAATGATGAATGCAGTCAAGGCTAGAACGTGATGGTGATGAAACCAATACGTTTATATATTGTCCTTTACATGGAACCCTTCCTCATGCAAGGGTGTGGTCGGGAAAGACTGAAACCTTTGCAAAATAATGATATGTGGAAATATATGCACCGATGGCTGTTACTATCATGGTATAAAAGCAAATCCAATGATTTTTTCGAATGATTGCAATTCCTTAAATGATTGTAAAAGGATCCGTGATGATCCGCTGATACCAACAGAGCGCAAACGGTTCATTTTGCTTAATTTCAGAGAAATAAAAACTTCCAAACATAGCAATGATGGAGCAGCCAAGGCTACAGTTAATAAGTTTTCCCCATTGAAAATAGTCTTGTTCATGGTTCCTCTTCCCCATCTCTTTTTGCTCTCATGAAAAGTATAGTATGTATGGACGGGGTCTGTAAAATATATATTCTTTTTAACGGACATTAAGATTGGCTTTTATCCATGCAATTTTGAAATCCATGGGTAGGCTCAGTTGTTTTAATTTTTGAATAAGGGGTATAATTCTTATGGAAGAGATTAAAGGAGTCTGAGGAAAATGCCTAATTTGGACCTGCATAAATATGAAAAAATAATGGAAATACGTAATATGAGGCTAGGAGACATAGATGAAATAATTGCTTTGCAGTCGAGTTGCTTTCCTGGAATGGTTCCCTGGAAGCGAGAACAGCTTGAGAGTCATCTGGCAATTTTTCCAGAAGGACAGTTTGTGGCTGAATATGATGGAAAAGTGATTGGCTCATGTTCCAGTCTCATTATTAATTTTGACGAATATGATGACCGACATACATGGGATGATGTAACAGATAATGGATATATCACGAATCATAATCCGGACGGTTATAATTTATATGGGATCGAGGTCATGGTCCATCCTAAATTCCGCAGGATGAAAATTGGTCAAAGACTATATGATTCAAGGAAAGAACTTGTTGCCCATTTGAATTTAAAAAGCATCATTATCGGCGGCAGGATCCCCAATTATCATAAACATGCGGATGAACTGTTACCAAGGGAATATGTGAAAGAAGTTCAATTGCATAAAATATATGATCCGGTTCTTTCGTTCCAGCTTTTAAATGGGTTCACGCTTATGAGGATCAATCCTAATTATTTGCCGGATGATCTGCAATCGAATAAGTATGCTACGCTCATGGAGTGGAATAACGTCGATTATCAACCGAAAACAAAACGTTATTATAAAACATCAGAACCGGTAAGGATCTGCGTCGTGCAATACATGCTGCGTAAAATCGATTCATTCGAAGACTTCGCTAACCAAGTCGAGTATTTCACCGACGTTGCTTCGGATGCTAATGCGGATTTCGCCGTGTTCCCGGAATTATTCACCACCCAGCTGATGTCTTTCTTGAATGAAAGATCACCAAGCTTGGCTGTACGGAAACTGTCGGATTTCACGGAGCAGTACATTGAATTGTTTACCACTTTAGCTGTAAGGTATAACATCAATATCATCGGCGGTTCCCATTTCGTAAAAGAAGATGATGACAATATTTATAATATCGCTTATTTATTCCGGCGCGATGGGACGATTGAAAAGCAATATAAAATTCATATCACACCAAATGAAAGAAAATGGTGGGGTATTAACGCAGGTGACCGCGTTCGAGTCTTTGATACGGACTGTGGAAAAATCGCCATACAAATTTGTTATGATATTGAGTTTCCGGAACTCGCCCGGATTGCTACCGACATGGGAGCCAAAATCATATTCACTCCATTTTGTACAGAAGACAGGCAAGGCTACCTGCGAGTTCGTTACTGTGCCCAGGCCCGTGCTGTGGAAAACCAAATTTATACCGTCATTTCCGGAACGGTCGGGAATCTTCCGCAAACGGAAAATATGGATATTCAGTATGCCCAATCGGGAATCTTCGCTCCATCGGATTTCGAATTTGCGCGTGACGGCATAGTTGGGGAAACCAGCCCGAACCTTGAGATGGTCCTGATTGGCGATGTTGATTTGGAGATCTTAAGGCGGGAGCGTCAGTCTGGTACTGTAAGGCAATTGAAAGATCGCCGCCATGATATATACAATCTGCATTACAAAGATGGCGAAAAATAAAGAGGTAAAAGAGCTCGTGATGTGAAGAACGCTAGATTTGGTTCTTTTCATTACGAGCCTTTACTTCATTTATTGGAATAAATATGATAATTTTGTATATGTAAGGCAGATACATAATAATTACAAATAAGGCGTTTGGGAGGAGATGTTGGAGATGGACTGGAAATCTTTATACACCACTTGGTCAGGGTACCAGAATTTAAATGGGGAATTACGTGTCCTCCTTGAGGAAATGCAGCGGGATGAAGCAAAACTCGAAGATGCCTTTTATAAAAATTTAGAATTTGGAACAGGCGGAATGCGTGGGGAAATCGGAGTGGGAACGAACCGGATGAATCTTTACACTGTAAGGAAGGCTACGGTTGGGTTGGCTCAATATATCTCTTCGTTTGGGGAAGAAGCAAAAGGAAGAGGGGCTGTGATCGCTTATGATTCGAGACATAAGTCCCCGGAATTTGCACTCGAAGCAGCTAAGACCTTGGCTACATTTGGGGTGAAGGCTTATTTATTCGATGAATTGCGTCCGACTCCGGAATTGTCATTTGCGGTTCGTGAGCTGAATGCTTTTGCTGGAATCGTCATCACGGCAAGCCACAATCCGCCTGAATATAATGGTTACAAGGTTTATGGACCAGATGGGGCACAATTGCCACCGGAAGCGGCCGATCAAGTGATCAGCTACGTGAATGCCATTGAAAATGAGTTGGAAATTCAAATTGAAGAAGCTGAAGTCCTTAAAGGGACGGGCCTCATCGAAATGGTCGGGGAGGAATTGGATGCGGCATATAATCGTGAGTTGCTCACAGTTCCCGAGAATCCGCAGCTTGCCGAGGAAATAGATGTGTCAATTGTCTTTACACCGCTTCATGGAACGGCCAATAAATCCGTCAGGCGGGCACTGCAAAGCTTAGGGTATCAAAATTTGCATATCGTTAAGGAGCAGGAATTGCCAGATCCGGATTTTTCGACAGTTAAGTCACCAAATCCGGAGGAACCAGCTGCATTTGAAATGGCCATCGAACTTGGAAACAAAGTGGAAGCGGACTTATTGATAGCAACGGACCCAGATGCCGATCGGCTTGGAATTGCCGTGAAAAACGAGGTAGGTCAATATGTTGTCCTGACTGGAAATCAAACAGGTGCACTTTTCCTGGACTATTTACTGTCCCAGAAAAAAGAAAAAGGGAAGATACCTCAAAATGGAGTCGTCTTAAAAACAATCGTCACTTCAGAAATCGGGCGGGCGATTGCCGAGTCATATGGCTTGAAAACGGTTGATGTACTTACCGGGTTTAAGTTCATCGCCGAGAAAATAAATCAGTATCAGGTAAGCGGGGAAAATAGCTTTTTGTTTGGCTATGAAGAAAGCTACGGTTACTTGATTAAAGACTTTGCACGTGATAAGGATGCCATTCAAGCCGCAGTGCTGGCTGTTGAAGTCTGTGCTCATTATAAAAAGCAGGGATTGACACTATATGAAGGGTTACTGAATGTGTTTGAAAAATACGGCTTTTACTTGGAAGGGTTGCGTTCATTGACTTTAAAGGGCATTGAGGGAGCGAAACAGATTTCTGGAATATTGAATCAATTCCGTCAAAATCCTCCTTCCCGAATAGCTGGCATTCCAGTAGTTTCTGAAGAAGATTATCAACGCAGCAAAAAGCGTACATTACTTTCAAATAATGAAGAATTGATCGAGCTTCCGAAATCAAATGTATTGAAGTATTTCCTTGAAGATGGTACATGGGTTTGCCTTCGTCCTTCTGGCACTGAACCGAAAATTAAATTCTATTTCGGAGTCCAAGGTAAATCAATGCCAGAAGCTGAGTCCAAGTTATCGGGAGTCATGGAAGATTTCATGAGCAAGATTGAGGCGTTAGTTTAAATGTATGAAAGCTAAACGAAAGACCTTCTTCGGTCTTTCGTTTTTTTTGTGATGGCAAATTTTTAACAGCATGAATGATCAAAATTCTAGGAAATTCCGTTTCCGTTTTGGTATACTGTATTGGCGACTGATCTCGGAAAACATCGGGAAATAATGGAGGTATAAATTCATGAAATTAGTAATCATTAATGGTTCACCACGTAAACAAGGGCGTACGGGGATAGCCTCACGCTACATATCCAAGAAATACGGAGCGGAACTTATTGATTTAAGCAATAGTGAAATCCCTTTATATTCAGGTGAAGGTGAGCAATATCAATTGGATGTGATTCAAGGTCTTCGGAAAAGCATCGAGGAAGCTGATGGCGTAATTCTGACCACTCCGGAATATCATGGTTCCATGAGCGGAGCCTTGAAAAATGCCTTGGATTTTCTAAGCAGTGAGCAATTCACGCATAAACCAGTTGCACTATTGGCTGTCTCCGGCGGAGGTAAAGGCGGAATCAACGCCTTGAATTCCATGAGGACAGTGGGTCGAAGCCTTTATGCAAATGTGATCGCTAAACAATTGGTATTGGATCCACATTGCTTCGATTACGAAAATGATGGTTTATTTGAAGAGTCTGCTGTACTTGTAGAAGGTATGATTGAAGAGCTTAAAATGTATGCAACTGCATATACTGCAATGAAAAAATAATGAAATGGGGGTCAGGTATTTAAATACCTGACCCTTCCTTGTTTTTATAGGGTTTCACCAGCCAAAGTTATATCCCCGAAAATTAATCCTCTTGTATAAATTTTCCCGTTTTGCAAAAACTATAGTTAGTTTTAGCTTGGAAGCTCACTTAAATAATCACTTGTTTTTTCTGCCGCATGATCCAGATAGCGAAGCAGTGCATACAGCTGGGATTGAACGATTTGATAATCATGCTCAAACCTGTAAGCGTGTAAAAAATGTTCTATTTTTTTCGAAAGAAAGTGATCTTTCGTTCGAACCATCAATACTAACAAGCTGTCCCAATCAGAACGGTGTGTGTGAAACAATGCCTGATCATAATCCGCAATCCTCATGTTCTTCTCCCCCTTAATAAGGAGCTATTTGTATTTTGTTCAGATATGACAGAACATTTCCTTACAATAAGTGGCGATGTATTTGGACCGCGGTTGTTGCTTTTTTCCTGAATAAAAATAAAAGGTGAGTACATGAGAAAAATAATGATAATTGGAATATTGGTGCTGCTTTTTTTCCCTGAACCATCGCTGGCGGCAGAAGTGTATTCCCCTGAACAGATGGAAATGGATTTGCAACGAATCCAAAAGCAGTATGAATTGGACGTTAAAATAATCGGGCAAACTGAAAAAGGGAAAGATATAAAGGCAGTCAAATTAGGGAAAGGAAAAAGATCGATTTTGCTGGTGGGATCACATCATGGACGGGAATGGCTCAGTTCCATACTTTTAATGCGCATGCTTGAAGAGTATGCAGCCGCCTATCGAGCGGGCAAACCTGTTGGAGAATACCGGACGAAATCATTGGATGAAGTGAGCATCTGGTTTATCCCGATGCTGAATCCAGATGGAGTAAGCATCCAGCAAGGAGATCTCTCCAACTTAAATGTTTTTGAAAAGGCTGCAGTATGGAAAATGAACCGATTTAGCAGGAATTGGTCCCGGTGGAAAGCCAACGCCAAAGGCATTGATTTAAATAGGCAGTATTCGGCTGGATGGAAAGAAGTCATGAGTGATGAAACAAAACCAACGTATCAATTTTATAAAGGCGGAAAACCATTAGAAGCAGCTGAAGTAATAGCGCTTACGGATTTCACGAAGGAGGTCGATCCCCTTATTGCTGTTTCCTACCATACCTCAGGAAGGGAAATCTTTTGGCATTACAAAAATAAACGGAAAAATATGGCGAGGGATTATGGGATTGCCAAAAAGACTGCCGAATTGACTGGGTATGAACTGACCTTTCCGGAAAAAGAAGCGGTAGGAAGCGGATTTACGGATTGGTTCATAACCGAATTCCGCCGCCCGGGAATGACGATCGAACTTAGTTATTTAGTGGATGAAACCAATCCGCCGTTGACTGTGTTTCCTGAGGAATGGGAGAGGAATCGATTAGTTGGAATCATGCTTGTAAATGAAGCGAAGCAGCTGCATAACAACTGAACAATTTTTACATAATAATAGTAAGCGGAAAGTATGAGGAGGAAAAGATTTTGAAAAAAGTCATCGTGATGCTAATGGGGTTTTTCTTGATCATACAAACAGGGGCCATTTCAGCACAGGCCCAAAAACCCGATTACGAAAAATACGGAAAGATTGCAATTACTGTTTTGCAGGCAGATTATCCTGAAGTTGAGATTAACGATTACGAATATAAGGGCAGAAAAACTGTATCGAAAGATCTCGTCGAAGACAATTTCAGATTTTTGGTCGATGATAAAGGTCAGCAGTTCAATGTCATCGTGACCGTACAACATGATTTGAAAAATGAAAAATTACTTAGTTTGAAGGTCACGGAGCAAAAAGGAAAGTGAGCTCAGAACAAACGGAAAATTCAAGGGATGCATCTTACCGGACATCTTCACCTCGAGAAGATGTTTTTTTCTGATTTCTTTTATAGGTCGTTGGGAAAATGGTGGATACCGGATTAGTTGCCAATGGAAAGTGATTCACATCCGTTCAGCTGCCATGAAGTTTTCATTGCATTTATGAGCATCTAACCAGTATAGTTAGTATCAGATTGAAACAATAAGCTTGATTGTAGGGGTATTAGAAAATGAGAAAGTTTAAGAAAGTTTATGTGGAAATTACGAATATATGTAATTTGAAGTGTAATTTTTGTCCAAGTTCCAGCTTGCAAAGGACCCTGAAATTCATGGATCCGGAAGGGTTTACGGATGTAATCAAGAAAATCAAACCACACACCGATCATATTTATTTTCATCTGATGGGTGAACCATTTTTAAATAAAAATTTGGGTACATTCCTGGATATCAGTGCTGAAAATGACCTGAAGGTTAATATTACAACGAACGGTACTTTGATTCAAAAGGTCAAAGACAAGCTGCTCTCCAAAAAAGCCCTTCGGCAGGTGAATATTTCACTTCATAGCTTTGAGGCAAACGATACGAGCAATAGTCTTGATTCTTATGTCAGTAATATTGCCGATTTCATAAATGAAGCAAATGAAAAAAGTGAAGTGATTTGTGCCATCCGTTTATGGAATATGGATACGGCTGAATTAAAAGCGAGTAATGGTTTGAACGACGATATTCTTAGCATGCTGGAGGAGAAGCTTTCATTGGACATCCGCTTAAGTGAAGCTCTTCAGCAAAAGAATAATATTAAGTTGAAGGACCGGGTTTATATAAACATGGCCGAAAAATTCGAGTGGCCGGAATTGGACCGTGACATTATCGATGAAAATATTTTCTGCTATGCTCTTAGAGATCAGTTAGGCATCTTGGTGGATGGTACAGTGGTACCTTGTTGCTTGGATAGTGAAGGGAAAATACCGCTTGGAAATATATTTGAAACATCACTTGAAGACATTTTAAATGGTGAACGTGCGAAAAATATGTTTGATGGTTTTTCAAGAAGATGTGCAGTTGAAGAATTATGTAAACGCTGTGGCTATGCAAAGCGTCATAAAAAATAAGGTTAAGAAAAATCACGGAGACCATCTTCGTGGTTTCAGACTGTAGGCAAACTCTATGAAAACTCAGTTTGCCTGCAGTTTTTTATTTAAAAAGTTCAGTTGATTTCAGAAATCCGCTCCCTTTCCGCCGACTGTCTGCCAAGCCGCATCAAAGCAAGCGCCTGTGGTGTCTCGGCTAGCCAGTAATTCGGCAGGAGTGTCGCAAATTTCTTCAATCCAATGAGGATTAGAGTAATAAACCATAAAGGCCGGAGCACTATATTCGACCGTTCACCATTTTGTCGCCAAACTGAAATCACGAAGTCCATCTTCGTGGTTTCGGACTGTAGGTAAACTCTATGAAAACTCAGTTTGCCTGCAGTTTTTTATTTAAAAAGTTCAGTTGATTTCAGAAATCCGCCCCCTTTCCGCCGACTGTCTGCCAAGCCGCATCAAAGCAAGCGCCTGTGGTGTCTCGGCTAGCCAGTAATTCGGCAGGAGTGTCGGCAAATTTCTTCAATCCAATGAGGATTATAGTAATAAACCATAAAGGCCGGAGCACTATATTCGACCGTACACGCACTATATTCGACCCACCCCGCACATTATTAGACCGTTGAGGCACTATATTCGACCGTACACGAATTTTTTTGACCTTCACCTCACTATTCGGACTCCGAACACCATTTTGTCGCCAAACTGAACCACGGAGTCCATCTTCGTGGTTTTTTTGTGTGATTAAATGATATTGCCCCTTCTTCTTTATTAAAAATTCAGAATATTATTGTTTTTTTGGAAGTCCCGTGATAGAATACTCTCTATTATTGATGAAGTGAAAACTTCATATTGTCATATAAAAAGTATTGGATTCATATCTTGCTTCAGAGGGGATGTTTTATGGTTTTACAGCAAAAAGTTAAAGAAGTATTCCCTGGTTTATCCACTGGTCAAAAAAAGGTAGCAAAATACTTGTTAGTGCATTCACATACATTTGCAGTCACTTCAGCTCAAGAGCTCGGAAAAGATATAGGGGTGAGTGAAACGACCATCATCCGCTTTTGCTATTCATTAGGGTTAAGTGGATATGCGGAACTTCAAAAACTTATTCGCAATCAGTTGATATACGAGAGCAGCAGTTTGAATGAATATCATTCTTCAAAACTTGAAGCCGCGAATCAGCCAAACTTCATGGCTCAGGTGATGGGGCAAGATATCATCAGCATCGAAAAGACAATGAAAAATTTATCAAATGAAGATTTCTCCAAAACAGTTGATAAATTGGTGGCAGCTGACAATGTTTTGATATCCGGACACCGGTTATCATTTTCAGCAGCACATTGGTTAACCTTTACGATGAGGCTTGTTAGGGAAGAGGTCCATTTATATAGGCCTGATACAGATGATATTTTTTTACTGTTGAATAAAATGACTGAAAATTCCGTTTTTGTAGCCATCTCTTTTCACCGCTATGTTAAAGAGACGGTGAAAATCACGGAAATGGCCAAAAAAGCGGGTGCATTTGTAATTGGTGTTACGGATTCTGAACTGGCTCCAATTGCTGAATTCGCTGACATATTATTGCCCATTTCAACACCTAGGACCTCCACTATCGATACGGCACCGGTGTTATTCTCACTATTGAATAGTTTAGTAGCTGGTGTATCGATTAAGGATGAACAGGGTTTCAAAGAAAGAAAAGCTATATATGATGCGTTCAATCAAGATGAATTTTTCTTTTGAGATTAAATTTCCATCAGTTCGGTGAACAAGCCGATTAAACCGGGATACAAGGGGGAGACAGAAATGGATATCACACAGTCTATCGAAAAATTAAGGCCTCGTATTCTCGAGATCTTTGACCATTTACACGCACATCCTGAAACGAGTTGGAATGAAGTGAATACGACAGCTTTCATTTCAAATATTTTGACGGAAAATCAGTGTACGGTGAAAACATTCAAGGACTGTACAGGAGTGGTTGGGGAAATCGGGGATGGGAATTTCACGGTAGGGTTACGATCGGATATCGATGCACTTTGGCAGGAGGTGGATGGGACGTTTCAAGCCAATCATTCCTGTGGACACGATGGGCATATGACCTTGGCACTTGGAGTATTCCTGTTATTGAAAGAAATGGACTTTCATCCAAGAGGCAAACTGAAATTCATTTTTCAGCCTGCTGAAGAAAAAGGTACGGGCGCCTTGAAGATGATTGAAGAAAAAGTATTGGATGATGTCGATTTCCTTTATGGGGTGCACTTAAGACCGGTTGAGGAAGTAAAGGATGGGCAAGCGGCGCCAGCCATTGTCCATGGTGCCGCTCAATTCATTAAAGGAGAAATAGCGGGGACCGATGCACATGGAGCCAGACCGCATCAAGGGCAAAATGCCATCGAGATAGGAGCAGCATTCATCACTTTGTTAAATGGTATCCATCTCAATCCATCCATCCCTTATTCGGCAAAAATGACGCAGTTTTTTGCTGGAGGAGAAAGCTCCAATATCATCCCTGGGAGAGCCACTTTTTCATTGGATTTACGGGCACAGGATAATGCAATGATGGAAGAGCTCACCAAAAAGGTGGAAAAGGTTGCAGAATCTTTGGCCATTGTCCATGGAGTTGAAGTGAAACTCGAACCGGGAACCAATGTTGCCGCAGCAACCGTGAACGATCAAGCCCAGGAAATAATGGCTGAAGCGATAGCCGATACACTCGGGGAAGAAAATCTGGTAGCGCCTGTCATTACGACAGGAGGAGAGGATTTTCATTTTTATACGTTGAAAAGACCTGAACTTAAAGCGACGATGCTTGGATTGGGCTGTGATTTGGCACCAGGGCTTCATCATCCGAAAATGACGTTCAACAAAGATGCTTTGTTATCGGGGATTGAAATCCTGACCAAAGCCATCATACTGACTTTCGAGAAATATGGGGAGGGGGGACACTTACATGAGTGATGAATTTATCATTAAATCCCTATCAACACTTGAGGATTTACAAGAAGTGCAGCGACTGGAAGTTCTTGTATGGGGCATGGATTGCGTTCCCATCCATCAGACGATTACGGCAGTCAAAAACGGCGGGCTTGTTTTAGGCGGCTACATCAATGGTCAGTTAGTCGGGTTTCAATACAGTTTCCCGGGATTCAAGGACGGAAGGGCATATCTTTGTTCACATATGTTAGCAATCCATCCTGCCCATCAAAAGAAGGGCTACGGCAAATTACTTAAACTTGCACAAAAAGAAGAAGCACTCAAAAAAGGTTACGACTTGATCACATGGACGTATGATCCATTGGAAAGTGTGAATGCAAACTTGAACATCGGTAAGCTAAAAGCTGTTTGCTCTACGTATATGGATGATTGTTATGGAAATATGAAGGATACCCTCAATGAAGGATTGTCCACTGATCGATTCATGGTGGAATGGAATATACGGCAGGAAGCAAAGGAAGAGACTCCGCTTCCAGATAAAGCCATACACATCGTAACGACAGGAATGAATGACCAAGGCTTTCCTTACATCAAGGATTATCATTTTGAAACCAATGCAGAGATGATTGCCATACCCATTCCGACAGATATTCAACAAATCAAAAAAGCTGATCTCAGCCTTGCGATTGATTGGCGGTTAAAAACCGGTGAATTATTCAAAACGCTTTTTGCCAAAGGTTATGTTGCAGCAGGGATTGAACGGGAACAAGGTGGAAATATTCAAAACTATTTATTAAAAAAAACAAGAATAAGAGGGGAATCGGGATGAAAATAACAGAAGTGCGTTTACGTCATTTAAATATGGATTTGGTAGCTCCCTTTACAACTAGCTTTGGAACGTTTGTGGATAAGGAGTTCATTCTTGTGGAAGTGAAAAATGGAGAGGGGCTTTCAGGTTGGGCTGAATCTGTGGCGTTTTCAGCACCTTGGTATAACGAAGAAACCATAAAAACCAATTGGGCCATGCTGGAGGATTTCCTGATACCGCTTGTATTGGATAAAGAAATAGAGCATCCCCGTGATGTATCGGATATGTTCTCGCATATTCGTAAGAATAATATGGCAAAATCGGCAATCGAGGGAGCCATCTGGGATTTATACGCGAAAGAAAATAATATCCCATTAAGTATGGCTTTAGGCGGAGAACTGGAAAAAATCGATGTTGGGATCAGTATCGGCATCCAAAAAACGGTACCTGAATTACTGGCGAAGATAGAAGCTGGATTGAAGGATGGGTATAAAAGAATAAAAATGAAAATCCAACCAGGTTGGGATGTAAATGTAATCCGGGAAGTGCGCAATCGATATCCCGATGTCCCGATCATGGCAGATGCAAACTCCGCTTACCGTCTGAAAGACATCGAATTACTGAAACAGCTTGATCAATTTGATTTAATGATGATCGAGCAGCCTTTGTCATCAGATGATATTGTCGATCATGCCACATTACAAGCGGAAATCAAAACACCGATTTGCTTGGATGAAAGTATACATTCCGTGGAAGATGCAAGAAAAGCCCTTGAATTGGGAAGCTGTAAAATCATTAATATTAAGATCGGCAGGGTTGGCGGTTTAACGGAAGCAATGAAAATACATGAATTATGTAAAGAAAGGGATGTACCGGTTTGGTGCGGAGGCATGTTGGAATCTGGTGTGGGGCGTGCCCATAATATCGCATTGACAACACTTGATAACTTCACGATGCCTGGCGATACGGCAGCATCCGCGAATTATTGGCATAAAGACATCATCCAACCGGAGGTTACAGTGGAAGATGGAGTCATAACCGTTCCAAAGGCGGCGGGCATTGGCTATGAAGTAGATTACGCTGCGGTCGATGAATTCACTTCCTATAGTAAAAGATATACCAAATGATAAATGTACAAGAGTTGTAAATAAAAGTGCCTCCCAGCTTCGGCCCGTTAACTTGAAGCTGGGAGGGGATTGTAGAACAGGATAATGATGAAAGGGAAGATATTTCTTTTAACTTTAATTGTCAGAATAATCATATAATTAAGGTGGTATGTGATATGAAAAACAGTGTAAATCTTGCAGGTGCATATATTGGAATCATCATTGGAGCAGGTTTCGCTTCAGGACAAGAAGTATTACAGTTCTTCACGAGTTTTGGAATCTACAGTGTATTGGGAATTTTGGTGGCAACAGCTTTATTCGCGTTTTTAGGCATGCAAGTTACTCAATTGGGGAGCACTCTCCAAACACGCTCCCATAAAAGCATCATCGATCATATTTGTGGCCGTTATATAGGCAGGGTGGTCGATATTATTATCACATTTTTCTTGTTTGGCGTTACAGTCATCATGATTGCCGGTTCCGGAACTATTTTTGAAGAACAATTCGGGATTCCAAGTATAGTTGGTGCAATCGTTATGACGGTGCTCACGATTGGTACTCTTTTACTTAATGTTAACAAAATTATGTCCATCATAAGTGCCGTAACACCGTTTTTATTTGTTATCATGATCATTATATCAGGTTATTCATTTTTCACATCCGATCTAAGTTTCAATCAAATCATTTCATCTTCAAGTAAAGGAACGGCTGCAACCGGAAATTGGTTGATGGGTTCATTACTTTATGTTTCATATAATATGACTGCCGGAATTGCCATGCTAGCCGTAATGGGAGGGACCTTCAAGAATAAGAAAGAGGCTGGTATGGGAGGGATTCTAGGAGGTATCGGATTGGGAATCTTGCTATTCTTGATCAATTTGGGGATGATGTCCGACTTGAAGGGCATAGAAAGCTCAGGTATGCCTACCCTTCATCTAGCGAATCAGATTTCTCCATGGTTGGGATATCTCCTATCAATCATCCTTTTAGGAATGATTTATAATACTGCTGTCGGGATGTTGTATGCATTCACCGCCAGGTTGGTGCCTGCCGAAACGAAACGCTTTAAAATATCCGTGATCATGGTCGGGATCCTCGCTTTTCTTGCAAGTTTCGTTGGCTTTATTCAATTGGTTGGGACGGTATACCCAATCACAGGATACTTAGGCTTTGTTATCATAGCAGCGCTCATCATTTCCTGGATCCGTTCAAAAACGAAAAAAGAGGCTGTGAATACGGAATTAGTGAAATTTTAATATCAATAGGATTGAGTGCAGAACTGCATGAAACATTTGGCCTGACATCTTCTTCATGGAGGTGTTTTTTTCTGTTATCGAGGACCTTTACTCATGATCACGGCATTTTTCCTCCTTTTTTTCATACATTAGTTTAAAGGCGGAAGACAAGGGGGATATCGGATGAATGAAGCGGAGCAAAAGGCTCTGGAATATGCCATTAGTGAAATTACTGAAATAGCAACGGGGTTCGGGTTGGATTTTTACCCGATGCGTTATGAAATTTGCCCTTCAGAAATCATTTATACATTTGGTGCCTATGGGATGCCGACCCGTTTTTCTCATTGGAGCTTTGGGAAGCAATTTCATAAAATGAAGCTGCAGTACGACTTTGGATTAAGTAAGATCTATGAACTGGTCATTAACTCTGATCCTTGTTACGCTTTTCTGCTGGACTCCAATTCACTTGTACAAAATAAATTGATTGTTGCCCACGTTTTGGCGCATTGTGATTTCTTTAAGAATAATATACGTTTCAATAATACTAAGAGAGATATGGTAGAAAGTATGTCGGCAACGGCAGAAAGAATCCGTGAATATGAAATCCTGCATGGCAAAAAGGAAGTGGAAACCTTCCTCGATGCACTTTTAGCCATTGAAGAACATATCGATCCGTCGCTGATGAGACCGAAGCTTGCCTGGACGATGGAAGATGAGGAAGAAGAAGAGGAAATAAAACCGGCAGCCACACAATACGATGATTTATGGAACCTTGATAATAAGGATAAACCGAAGCAATCGAACATTAAAAAGAGAAAAAAATTCCCGCCAAGGCCTGAAAAGGATATTATGCTTTTCATAGAACAGTACAGCAGGGATTTAGCCGATTGGCAACGGGATATCATGACGATGATCCGGGAAGAGATGCTGTATTTCTGGCCGCAGCTGGAAACGAAGATCATGAACGAAGGCTGGGCATCCTACTGGCATCAGCGCATAATCCGTGAATTGGATCTATCTTCAGGGGAAGCCATTGAATTCGCAAAATTGAACGCAGGCGTCGTTCAGCCATCACGGACCAGCATCAATCCTTATTATCTTGGATTGAAAGTGCTTGAAGATATTGAAGAACGCTATGATAATCCAACTGAAGAAATGATCAAGCTGGGCGTCAAGCCTGGATCTGGCCGGGAAAAGATGTTCGAAGTCAGGGAAATCGAATCGGATATTTCCTTTCTCCGCAATTATTTGACGAAAGATCTGGTCATGCGAGAGGATATGTACTTATTCCAAAAGCAGGGCAAAGACTATAAAATCGTCGATAAAGCATGGGAGCATGTTCGTGATCAACTCGTGAGTATGAGGGTTAACGGCGGTTTCCCTTATATCACAGTAAATGATGGGGACTTCATGCGCAATGGGGAACTTTATCTAAAACATTGGTATGAAGATATTGAACTGGATCTGAAGTACCTCGAAAAAGTCATGCCATATATCCATCAGCTCTGGGGCCGCTCCGTTCATATGGAATCAGTCATTGAAGGAAAAGAAGTCCTGTTTTCCTATGATGGAAAAGGTATTCACCGGAAATATTTATAAAGCAGAAAAAACTGCCGATCACTCGGCAGTTTTCTTGTTTCAAGCTCTATTATTCGTTATAAAGAATCTTGATACTTGTGATTTGCAACTATTAATGTTATAAATCGGTTATGTAATTTGGAAAAAACTCATTAGGCAAACGGAAGGGGAAAGGCATGATCATTCGTGAAGCGATGGAAACGGACATAGTTTCCATCAAAGAAATTTACAATCAAGGGATTGAGGATCGGGTTGCCACGTTAGAAACAGAGATGAAGGACCAAACCTACATGAAGGAATGGTTTGCCAAACACAGCGGTCGATATAAGGTAATTGTCGCTGACCAAGAAGGGGAAATCGCTGGATGGGCTTCCTTGAATCCATATAACAGCCGCGATGCTTATAATGGGGTGGCTGATTTATCCGTTTATATCTCACGAGATCATCGAGGAAAAGGGATTGGCGGTTTATTGCTGCAATCAATAGAAAAGCTCGCAAAAGAAAATGACTTCAATAAAATTGTGTTATTCACTTTTCCCTTTAACCAGATGGGTCAAGGATTGTACAAAAAACGGGGGTATCGCGAAGTGGGAGTATTTAAGAGCCAAGGAATTTTAGACGGGAAATTTGTTGATGTGATGGCTATGGAGAAATTACTGTAAATAAAAAAGGGGTAGGGATTATAACTGTTAACCATTCAAGCGTATTGTCTGTTGGTTATTTTGATGCCTATTTCAAACTGCTTTAACTTCTCGTGAACCAGGGTTGGAAAAGGCAAAAGAATTCATCGAAACAAACTTTTTTAAAGGAGAAGCGTGCTATTACGGCGAGTAAACTCACCAAAATTTCATGACGGCTTTTAACAAGCTAAAAGGATCAATGAAACAATAGTTGAATCAAATAGTTGCAAAATGCAAATAATTAGCGTATAAATAAAGTGAGGTGAAAGTAATGGAAAATGAAAACCTTAGAGGTCTCTTCCAACTCTTAACAAGACGTTTTGGATTATTAAATAAAAATTGTTGCAGCGCTGATGGAATTGAGATATCCCTCGTTCAAAGCCATATCCTGTATGAAATAAACCGACAAAACCGTGCTTCCATCCAGCAAATTGCAGAAACCCTGGGAACGGATATTACGACGTTTAGTCGACAAATCCAATCCCTTATAAAATTGAATTTAGTCACAAAAACTCCTGATGCAGAAGATAGGAGAATTTCTATCCTTTCTCTGACCGAGGAAGGCGTGAAAATCAATCAAACCATCGATCAACAAATGAATGATTACTTGAATGAGATCTTCAAGACGATGAATGAGTTTGAAAAGGAATCCGTCGTGCGGTCTCTGACATTGCTTAATGATCGAATGTTGAAGTCTTCCGTATGTTGTACTACTCCTTGGGGGTAGTACAATTTTTCGGCAATACTTGCAAATTACAACTTATTTATGGGGAAAGATTCATGAAGAAAAACTGGAGGGAACAAGGATGGTTCAATTTGATAAAAATGCATTACCCGTAGCAATTATAGGCGGGGGTCCTGTGGGGCTTGCTGCTGCCGCTCATTTACTAAAAAAAGGGGAGAAGTTTATCGTATTGGAAGCAGGCGCCTCGGTTGGTTCCAGCATGCTGGAGTGGGGACACGTTCGAATGTTTTCTCCGTGGCAATATAACATCGATAAAGCAGCAAAGGAATTACTGGAGAAGTCTGGTTGGGCTTCACCAAACGAAGAAGCTTTGCCGACAGGTCGCGAATTGGTAGAAGAGTACCTTCAGCCGCTAAGTAACCTTCCAGAAATAAAAGAAAAGATTATGTTGCAGGCAAAAGTAGTCGGTGTTGCCAAAAAGGCTCACGATAAATTAAAAACAGGAAAACGGGACACTGTTCCCTTTCAACTGTATGTAGAAGTGAATGGTGACACAACAGTCATTGAAGTGAAAGCAGTGATTGATTCATCAGGTACTTGGACCAATCCAAACCCGATCCTTTCCAATGGTATCTGGACGAATGCGGAGAGACAATTACACAAACAAATCCACTATGGCATCCCTAACGTCGTACAACTAGAAGACAGATATCAAAATAAAACGACCGTGGTGATTGGAAGCGGCCATTCTGCCATCAATGCCCTATTGGATCTGGCAACCTTACAGCAAAAATTTACGAATACCAAGATCTACTGGGTTCTTCGTAAAAAACAAATCCATGAAGTGTACGGTGGGCAAGAAAACGATGGATTGGCAGCTCGTGGAGAATTGGGCATAAGAATTCAGCAATTAGTGGAATCTGGACGAATCAATATTCTTACTCCCTTTCATATTAACGGAGTTACTCCAACAAACGGTAAAATCACGGTGGTGGGAGAACTAAACGGAGAAGAATTCACACTCGGTGAGATCGATGAAATCGTTGTGAGTACGGGCTTCAGACCCGATACATCCTTTTTAAATGAAATAAGGATAAACCTTGATTCAGCTGTGGAAAGCATAGAAGCGCTTGCCCCACTAATTGACCCTAATATTCATAGTTGTGGAACGGTGCGACCGCATGGTGAACAAGAATTACGGCACCCTGAAAAGAACTTCTATATTGTTGGCATGAAGAGTTATGGAAGAGCACCTACATTCCTACTGGCGACAGGCTACGAACAAGTCCGTTCCGTGGTGGCTTATCTTACAGGGGATGTGGAGGGAGCAAAAGAAGTACACTTGGAACTCCCTGAAACAGGAGTTTGCAGTGTGAATCTGGCTTCTAGCTCATGCAACTCTGATACTCCAGCAACTGAAACTAAGGATGGTTCTTGCTGTGGCAGCCCCGTTCTAGCGAGATTAGAAGTTAAAAACAATTCTTCTTGTTGCGAATAAATCAAAAGACCAGTCTGAAACCAGGCTGGTCTTTTGATTTGATACTTTTTATTTCGAGATGCAATATAAAATTATTTTTGGATAGTCGGACCACTACTTATTGTGTCTTCTTTGGCCCTATTAAGCAACGCACCCGTTAGTGAAAGGGCAAAAAGGCATTAATCATCAGAAAAACTTCAATGCGTTATTCTTTCTTTTTCCAAGACATTAAATCAGAAAATGCCAATCCAAATGATACACCCAAAGGAATAACTAAATCACAAACATCCATTTCTGAACGTCTAAAAAAGTAAGAAAGAAGATAGTGCAAAGCACTTAAAGAAATAAACCAAATAATAAACGTAAAAAACCTTTTTCTTATTTGAATCCAATTTAACTTCCTTGTATTCGCAATAACTAAAAATATTGAGAACAAACCATATAGAAGAAGATAAATTACATATCCTATAATAAATTTATGAGATAGCGAAGTATCAATATCCTTATATATTATAAATATCGTAAGTATGGTTCCTGCCAAAAGTACAATAAACAAAATTAAGTTTATCGAAATATATTTCTTCATCTTTTACCCTTACCTTCAAAGTCTAGATACCTTTTGATTATCTCAAAATATCAGAATTAGGTATCCTTTTTCAACTAACCTGCCCCGATAGTTCCATAAGAAACTTCTA